>JAHFCS010000190.1 GCA_023249395.1 Gemmatimonadota bacterium | reverse complement strand
GGACATGCGATCATTCATGCGCATGCGGGAGATCTGTGATGCTCCGGTGATCTTCGACGCCACGCACAGTGTGCAGCGGCCGGGTCTCGGCGAGGGCGGCGCGAGCGGAGGCGCGCGCGAATTCATTCCGCATCTGGCAATGGCCGCCGTCGCCGCGGGCGCTCAGGGCATCTTCATCGAGACCCATCCCGACCCTGACCATGCACCCAGCGACGGTCCCAACATGCTCCCTCTCGCCGAGATCGAGCAGCTCGTCGACCGGCTCGTCGGAGTCTGGGAGAAGGTCGCTCAATGACGCCCGAAGAAATTCTCGACCGCGGCCGGCGCGTCATCCACATGGAGGGCGAAGCGCTGGCCGAAACGGAGCGCCGCCTCGGCGAAAACTTCTCGCGCGCCGTTGACGCCCTCGCGAAGTCGAAAGGTCGTGCCATCGTCGCCGGAGTCGGGAAATCCGGGCTCGTCGGAAGAAAGATCGCAGCAACTTTCACCTCCACTGGTACGCCAGCAACTTTTCTCCACCCTGCGGAGAGTCTTCACGGCGATCTTGGAATAGTCGGCTCATCGGACGTTGCCATCCTCATATCGAAAAGCGGTGAGTCGGATGACATGGTGTCGCTCCTCGATCATCTGAAGCGGCTCGGCGTCTGCACGATTGCCATTACCGGCGACGAGAAGTCCACTCTCGCCCGCCACACCGACATTCACCTCGACGGATGGGTGCGCGAGGAGGCCTGCGTCCACGATCTGGCGCCGACGACGAGCACGACCGTCGCGCTCGCCCTCGGTGACGCGCTCGCCGTCGCGCTGCTCGAGGAGAAGGGATTCAAGGCCGACGATTTCGCGCGCCTCCACCCGGGAGGCGCGCTTGGCCGCAGGCTCCTCACAAAAGTCCGCGACGTGATGGTTACCGGCACCCTCATTCCCGCACTCCCGGCCTCGGCGACAATGCGGGAGACCGTCGTCCAGTTGGCGGAAAAACGGGGTATTGCCGTGATTACAGGGGAGCAAGGAGAGGTCCTCGGGGTTATCACTTCAGGGGACCTCACGCGTCTGATGGAACGGGAGGAGAATGTCCTCCCCATCAACGTCACCGAGGTCATGACCTCGAACCCGAAGGTCGCCGAGGCGGACGAGCTCGGAAGCGCAATTGTCTATCGAATGGAACAGCACGGAATAATCTCGATGCCCGTCGTCGAGGGGGGAGGCCGCCTTGTCGGGGTCGTCCACCTCCATGACCTCATGCGGGCCGGAGTGGTATGAAGTCAATGGAGTTCATCGTCGGAGCAATCATCTTCGCGGCAGGCGTACTTCTCGGATGCGACGACAAGGCGCAGCCGCCGGTCGCCGGCCGGTCCGCTCTCGCAGACTCGGCTGACCAGGTGATGTTCCACGCCCGATTCAACCTCACCGACAAGGGGCTTTCCCGCGCCGAGCTGAACGCCGATTCTGCGTATTTCTTCGACGACAATACACGCGTCGAGCTGCGCAACGTCGAGACGACGTTCTTCACGACAACGGGAGCGCGTGATGCCTATCTCACGTCACGACGCGGGACATATCTGAGCCGCATGGGGAACATGGTCGCACGCGACAGTGTGATTGTCGTCACCGAAGAGGGCCGGCGCTTGGTGACGCCCGAGCTCAAGTACGATCAGTCACTCAACCAGATATCGAGCGACAGCGCGTTCGTGCTGACCGAGCCAGGCCGCCGCATCGATGGCGTCGGCTTTCGCTCGGATCCAAACATGCAGAACGTCAGGATCCTCAAGACGAAGAGCGGGACCACCGGCATGGTAACGCTGCCCGGACAGTGAGAGTGCCGCTGGCGGTTCTCATGATCAGCCTGGCGTTGATTGGCGCGGCTCTCACAACGGCCCCGTCGCTCTCCGCGCAAGCCGCGCCGCGGGAGTGTCTGCTCGACTATGAATCGCCAACCGGCAACACGCGAACAAACGCGATTGAGCTGCCGAGCAAGAGGTACAACGTGTTTCAGGGCGGCGGTGTCATCTATCGTTGCCGTGGCCAGGACAACACGATCATCGCGGACAGCTCCGAGTATTACGGCGATCTGAGCGTCCTGTATCTCATCGGCCACGTTCACTATCGCGAGACGCGCGCGAAAGTGGACTCGGATCGCATGACCTACTACCAGCTTGAAGATCGCCTGCGCGCCGAAGGGACGGTCAAGGTCGTGCTCGACAATGGAACGACGATGCAGGGACCGGTCGTCGACTATTATCGTGTCACGCCGGCGAGGCCTCTCGCACAGGCGATCGCTACGGGACGCCCCACAATGCGCGTCGTTCAGCGAACCGCGTCGGGACAGCCCGGCGAGCCGGTGAACGTGGTCGCGAACCAGATCGTGTCACAGGGGGACAACCTCGTGTTCGCGACGGGGACAGTCGAGATCACGCGACCCGACGTTGTTGCAAAGGGAGACTCCGCTTTCCTCGACAGCCAGCGTGAGTTCGCGCGTCTGATGAAGTCCCCTTCCGTCGAAAGCAGGCGGGACAGGCCATTCACCCTTCGCGGCGGAATCATCGATCTCTACTCGCGCAATCGCGTTCTCCAGCGGGTCGTCGCGACGCCGGACGGACATGCGCTGAGTCAGGACCTGGAGCTCGTGGCGGACAGCGTAGACCTCCGCATGAGCAACGACAAGCTCGAGCGAGTGATGGCGTGGGGAAAGACAAGAGCGCGGGCAGTCTCGCCCGACCGCGAAATCACTGCCGACTCGATCGACGCCATCATGCCGGGGCAGCGGCTTCGCGAGGTGAGAGCGGTGCGCATGGCATACGCCAACAGCGTGCCGGACACTGCTCACTTCACGTCCTATGAACGCGACTGGATGCGCGGCGACGTAATCGTTGCGGAGTTCGATAGCATTCCACTGGTCGATACGACAAGCAAGCCGCAGCCCCGACGGATCGTCGCCACCGGCAGCGCGAGCTCATTTTACCAGTTGGCGGGCAGCGGGAGAACGCGCACACTGCCAAACATCAACTACGTGAAAGGCAAGACGATCACTGTCCTCTTCGCCAACCGCGAAGTGAGCACGGTGGATGTAGTCGAGCAGGCGTCAGGAGTTTATGTCGAGCCAAGCGCGGAGGGAGTCACCGCGGCGCCGGCGAGTGGCGCTCCTACTGTCAATGGGCTTAAAGGAGTTCCGACACCACCTCCACCGCCATCCACCAAGCGGAACGGCAAGACCCAGCAATGAGCCCGCAACTGTTTCCGCCCCACATCAACGAGCTAATTCGCAAGCTCTCCGGCGACGAGCGCTCCATTGCGATTGCATTGGCAGCGATCATTCGCGAGGCCGACGCTTCGGGCTCGGCTCGATTCAACGACGTCGTCATCCGCTACCGCGATGAATACCTTCGGGCGCTCCGGACCGAAGGAAAGGACGCTGAGCGCGAAGCGGGCCGGCTGGGCCTCGACGAAGTCCGAAGCTACCTTGCGACTTCGATCATCCCGCGCCTCGTCGGAGACAGCGCGATCTTCCCCCCGGGGCCGGACCCCGATGACGTCGATGCCCGGATCCAGCTGTCCGATTCGCTATGGCATCTCGTCGCCCCGAACAAGAGCGAGATCGCCGAGGTCATCAGTCACAGCGGCGAGACCGCATCGATCGATCCACTGCAGCAGGTGCGCCCTGCACCGAGCGGAAGCATTCTCGAAGCTGCCGGCCTCGTGAAAACCTATCGCCGGCGCGCAGTCGTCAACGATGTCGCACTCAGGCTTCAGCAGGGTGAGATAGTGGGTCTTCTCGGACCCAACGGGGCGGGGAAGACCACGACTTTCTATATGATCGTCGGGCTCATCGAGCCGGAAAAGGGGCACATCTACATCGACGGCCGCGACATCACCGGCATGCCAATGTTTCGGCGTGCGCGGCTCGGCATTGGCTATCTGTCTCAGGAGCCGTCGGTCTTCCGCAAGCTGTCTGTCGAGGACAACATTCTGGCGATACTCGAAACACTTCCCCTGACCAATGCCGAACGCCACCGCCGCCTCGAGAAGCTCCTCGACGAGCTTGGCATCAGGAGGTTGCGCAAGAACAAGGCATACTCATTGTCGGGCGGCGAGAGGAGGAGGCTCGAGATTACGCGAGCGCTCGTCACCGACCCGAAGTTCATGATGCTCGACGAGCCATTTGCCGGGGTCGATCCAATAGCGGTTCACGACATTCAGACAATCGTCGCCGGACTCCGGCACCGCGGCATCGGGGTCCTCATCAGCGATCACAACGTGGAGCAGACTCTCGACATCGTGGACCGCGCATACATCATGTTCGATGGCCAGGTGAAGGTTTCGGGGACGGTCCGCGAGCTGGTGTTCGACGACACGGTCGCCGACATCTATCTCGGACCGACGCTGACGGCGCGTCTTCGTGATCGCTTCTCGCATTTTTCAGTTGCCGGAGCCGCATCGTGAAGGCCGGCATCAGTCAGTCGACCCAGCTTCGGCAGGAGCTCAAGATCAATCCGCGCCTGTATCAGGCGATGGATCTGCTCTACATGCCGCTGCTCGACCTTCAGCAGCACCTCAAGCAGGAGCTGCTGAACAATCCGTTCCTCGATCTCGTCGAAGAAGAGGAAGAAGAGGAGGATCAGGCGGAGGCGGAATCGGTCGAGCAAGACGAGGAAAAGGAGCGCGGTGAACAGATCGATTGGTAGGAGATCCTCCTCGACGGCTTTGACACGGTGCGAGGCAGGCGGGAAGAATACGAGGAGAAGGAGTATTTCGAGCCCGTAAGCGTCGCGACCCGTGACTTGAGCGATCACCTTCGCGACCAGGTCAGTCTACTCGAGCTGACGCCGCGGGAGATGCTCCTCGCCGACGAGTTCATCGGCAACATCGGCGACGACGGATATCTCGCATCGCCCGTCGAGCAGGTGGTCCTGTCGATCAACGAGGTAGTGACCCACGCGGCGGAGGAGACCGGGCGGGATACCGACGACCTTCCTCTGTACACGATGGAGGAGGCGGAGAAGATGCTGCAAACCGTGCAGGGCCTCGATCCTCCGGGCGTTGGCGCACGTACACTGCAGGAGTGCCTGCTCCTGCAACTGAAAGAAGCCGGCCTCCAGCAGTCGCTGCCCTACCGCCTCGTACACGATTGCTTCGATGAGCTGATCGCGCATCGGTGGAGC
>JAHFCS010000189.1 GCA_023249395.1 Gemmatimonadota bacterium | reverse complement strand
TATCACGTCATTCAATCCAAGATTGCGATCGGCTCCGGTGGCTTTTTCGGAAAAGGCTTCACTCTCGGAACGCAGAAACGACTGGCGTTCCTGCCGGAGCAGCATACCGACTTCATCTTCGCTGTCGTCGGAGAGTAGATGGGATTCATCGGTGTGACGATCGCGCTGACGCTGTTTCTCGCACTCTTTCTGCGCATTACGCAGATTGCCGGCAGAGCCAATGATTCCTTCAGCTCGCTGGTCGCGTTCGGACTCATGGCGAGCTGGTTCGTTCACGTTCTCGTGAACGTCGGCATGACGCTGAACCTCATGCCGATCACGGGCATTCCGCTGCCCTTCTTCAGCTACGGCGGTTCATTCATGCTCGCGAGCTGGCTGGCCGTCGGAATTCTGATGCGCATCTCTGGCGAAGGACGGGGCAAGGCGGCGTTCAAGAAGAGCTAGAACCGAAAGGCGCTTTCACCGCGGTAAAGAAGGAACGGCATTCCCAAGTGCAGTTCTGACGGCTAGCCACATGTTTACCTTGCCCGCCCTATGTCACCGGGTCACATTTCCATAAATGGCCTGGTTTCGCAAGGAAAAGAAGCCCCGTCAGCCGCGGCGTGAGAAGCACGAGATCCCGGCCGACGCCTGGGAGAAATGCGAGAAATGCGGCCACACCGATATCCGCGAGAAGTTCGTGCGGAACCTCAACGTGTGCCCGAACTGTGAGCATCACCGACGCATTCGCGCCCTGGAGTACGTGAGCCTCCTCCTCGACGAAGGCAGCGCTGAGGAGACGGAGACTGAAATCCATTCGACCGACCCGCTCGGCTTCCCCGAGTATCCACAGCGACTCGACAAGGCCATCGCAAAATCGGGAGAAGGCGACGCAATCCTTACCTTTACCGGCCAACTGATGGAGCTCCCGGTTTGTCTGGGAGTCATGGACTTCGCCTTTATGGGCGGATCGATGGGCTCGGTTGTCGGAGAGAAAATCGCGCGCCTCGGGCAGAAGGCGGTGGAGCGTAAGTTCTCCTTCATTCTCGTATCGGCGTCGGGCGGAGCGAGGATGCAGGAAGGTGTGCTGAGTCTGATGCAGATGGCGAAAGCAGCGGCGATCCTGTCGCAGCTCGCCGAGCGGCGCATACCGTACGTGTCGATTCTTACGAACCCGACGACCGGCGGCGTGAGCGCGAGCTACGCGATGCTGGGCGACGCGATTCTCGCCGAGCCAGGCGCGGTGATCGGCTTCGCTGGTCCGCGCGTGATCAAGCAGACAATCGGGCAGGATCTCCCCGAAGGATTCCAGACTTCGGAATTCCTTCTCGAGCACGGCATGGTCGATGCTGTAGTGCATCGCAAGGATCTCAAGCACACTGTCGGCCAGCTTCTTCGGCACATGAGTGGCAAGCCCGCCGCGACGGGGTGGACAGCGGCCTGACGAGCTACCGAAGCGCGCTCGACCGCCTGTTCGCGCGCACTGGGAGCACGGCCAAATTCGGACTGGAGCGCACCAGAGCGCTCCTCGCGCTGCTCGGCGATCCGCATGAGCGCGTCCCCTGCATTCACGTTGCCGGTACGAATGGGAAGGGCAGTGTCGTCGCTACGATCGACACGCTGCTGCGGGCAAAGGGGATGCGAGTCGGCAGCTACACGTCGCCGCATCTGGTGGATTTTCGCGAGCGCATCGTCGTGAATGGCGAGCAGATCAGCGAGGACGAGGTTCTGGAATTTCTCAGACGATGGGAGGCCGAGAGCGAGCGACTGGGCGCGACGTTCTTCGAGATAACTACCGCGCTCGCGTTCGATCACTTCGCCATACATGGAGCGGAAGTTGCCCTAATCGAGACCGGACTCGGAGGACGGCTGGATTCGACAAACGTCGTCACACCGGTAGTTGCGGGCGTGACGTCGATCGGCATCGATCACACGGAGTATCTCGGAGCGTCGATCGCCGAGATCGCGCGCGAGAAGGGAGGCATTTTCAAGCGGGATGTCCCGGCTGTCTTCGGCCCGGTCTCCGACGATGCACGCCAGGCGCTTGTCGCCGCTGCCACAGCGATCGGCGCGCGTCCAATTATCGCGGTGAACTATCTGTACCGGCCGACTGCCATTCGCGCTCATTCAGCGGGCACGACTTTCGAAGTCGCCTGTCGCGGAGAGTCGATGACGCTCACCACCGGACTCACTGGAATCCCGCAGGCGGAAAATACCTGCGTTGCGCTCGCAATGCTCGACGCCGCTGGCGAGCCGTATTCCATCACGCTGGCTGAGGCTCGGCACTCACTCCCCGCGGTGTCGCTCCCTGGCAGATTCCAGCGCGTCGGGAAGTTCGTGCTCGACGTCGCCCACAACCCCGACGGAATCAGAACGCTGGTCACGACTCTCGACGCGGTGGGGTTTCAGAGACCGATCATCGCTGTGCTGGGAGTGCTTCGCGACAAGGACTGGCGTAAGATGATGAGCATTCTTTGTCCTTCGGTGGATTGTACGATTCTCACCGCTCCGCACAGCGCTCCGCCCGCGCGCGCGTGGGATACGGCGGAGGCGCTTGAGTACGGAACGAGCAGCGGATGGAACATCAAGCTCGTCGCTGAGCTGCCACAGGCGATAGCGCAAGCGGCGAGCGAAGGGGCGACCGTCGTCATCACCGGCTCGTTCCATACAGTTGGTGATGCTCTCTCGCTCGCGGTACTCGCTTGATGTAATAAAAGGCAGTTGTTCGCAGTCCGCAGCGCAGTAGGTTTTCCCGCTCTGCTTGCCGCTCTGTCCAGAACCCATAGCTTTCCCGAATGCCGCAGGCAGCACTACCCGGATTTCGCGACTTCTACCCCGACAAGTTCGCCGAACGCGCGTACGTTCTGAGCGTCTGGCGCGACGTGCTTCGACGGTACGCGTTCGTAGAATACGACGGGCCTCCTCTCGAACACCTCGACCTCTACCGCAGAAAGAGCGGTGGCGAGCTCGTCGGCCAACTCTACTCATTTACCGACAAGGGCGGACGTGAAGTCGCATTGCGGCCGGAGATGACCCCGACGCTGGCGCGCATGGTGGCCGCGAAGGCCAACGCGCTGCGCAAGCCGGTGAGATGGTTCTCGATTCCGCAGCTCTTCCGCTACGAGAAGCAGCAACGGGGCAGGCTGCGCGAGCACTTCCAGCTCAACGCCGACATCGTCGGAGAATCGAGCGTTGCAGCCGACGCTGAGCTGATCGCTGTAGCGCTGGACGTCATTCAAACTTTCGGACTCACGCCGGCAGATGTCGTCGCGCGCGTATCCGACAGGCGTTTGCTGGAGGCGCTGCTGCTCGACGCCGGCGTCGTCACTTCCGCGATGCCCACGATCTTCGCGGTAATCGACAAGCGGGGACGCGAGCCGGTGGCGATCGCGAGACAAAAGCTCGAGGCGGCCGTCGGAAGCGCCAGTGTCGCCGATCGCGTCGAAGCAATACTCGACTGCCACGATGTTGCCTCGCTCGTCAAGCACTTTTCCGGCGTGGAGAGCGCCGCCGAGCACATCGAAAGAATGCGCCAGTACCTCGTCTATGTCGCAGCTCTGGGATTTGCCGAGTGGGTGAGGCTCGATCTTTCTATAGTGCGGGGGCTGGCATACTATACGGGAATCGTGTTCGAGCTCTTAGACACGGCGGGGGAGCTTCGCGCAATCTGCGGCGGTGGTCGCTACGATACCCTTCTCGCCAATCTCGGAGGAGCTGATCTGCCGGCGCTCGGGTTCGGCATGGGTGACGTGGTGCTCGGCGATCTGTTGCGGTCGAGGAAGCTGATCCCGGCCGCGACCGCGACAACCGACTACTGGGTCGCGGCTGATGACGAGTCATTGCTCGTCGACGTGATGATGGTTGCAAGCGAGCTGCGCCGCCGCAACCGCAGCGTCGAATACGCGCTGCGGCCGCAACAGCTCGGCAGACAGCTCAAGGCGGCAGCGACCGCCGGGGCGCGCAGCGCTGTTCTTCTCAAGAGCGATCGTTACATGCTGCGAGAGGTTACGGTAAAGGATCTCGAATCGGGCACCGAGCAGTCGCTGCTGCTCGACGAATTCCTGCGCACGCTGAGCTGACAGGTAATGGCTGACGACAAGAAGTTGACGACACGCGCTGCGGACTTCAGCGCCTGGTATAACGAAACGGTTCTTCGTGCCGAGCTGGCGGATTATTCGCCGGTGCGCGGCTGCATGGTGATCAGGCCGCGGGGCTATGGCATCTGGGAGCGCATGCAACACCAGCTCGATTCGATGTTCAAGGATACCGGACACGAGAACGCTTACTTCCCGCTGCTCATTCCCGAGTCCTTCCTGCACAAGGAAGCGCAGCACGTCGAAGGGTTCGCTCCCGAGACCGCGGTTGTCACCCACGGTGGAGGGAAGAAACTCGAAGAGCCGCTGGTGATCAGACCCACTTCGGAGACGATCATCTACGCGATGTTCGCGAAATGGGTTCAGAGCTATCGTGACCTCCCGCTGCTCATCAATCAGTGGGCGAACGTAGTCCGGTGGGAGATGCGCACCAGACTCTTTCTGCGCACGCTGGAGTTTCTGTGGCAGGAAGGGCACACGGCGCACGTCAGCGAAGCCGAGGCGGAGGAGGAGACTCGCAGGATGCTCGGCATCTACCGCGACTTCATGGAAGGCTGGATGGCGATGCCTGTCGTCACAGGCATCAAGACCGAGTCTGAAAAATTTGCCGGGGCACTCCGCACTTATGCCTGCGAGGCGATGATGCAGGACAACAAGGCCCTGCAGGCGGGAACGTCGCACAACCTCGGACAGAATTTCTCGAAGGCCTTCGATCTCAAGTTCCAGACGGAATCAGGAGCGATGGATTACGCATGGAACACCAGCTGGGGAGTTTCGACACGCCTCGTCGGCGGTCTGGTGATGACTCACGGCGACGATTTCGGATTGCGGACTCCTCCTTTCCTGGCACCGATCGAGCTCGTGATCGTTCCTATCTGGCGAACGGATGAAGACAAGGTCCGCGTTCTCGAGGCCGCGCGAAAGATCAAGGCCACACTCTCCGCGTGGGAACGGCGGAAGACGGGGAAACTCCGAGTCCTCCTCGATGACCGCGATGGAATGAAGCCAGGCGCGAAGTACTACGAATGGGAGCTGAGAGGGATTCCTCTCAGGCTCGAGTTCGGCCCGCGCGACCTCGACAACAATCAATGTGTCCTTG
>JAHFCS010000188.1 GCA_023249395.1 Gemmatimonadota bacterium | reverse complement strand
TGCGCGTCGAGTCACCGCCGGCGAGAGAAGGAGGTATGACTCCCGCCGCCAGATTGCCGCGACCGCTCATGATCCCCTCGAGAATCGCGCGCGTATCGGTCGCATAATTCAGCGCCTGCCGGACACGGGGGTCGGCCAGTGGCCCGCGCGTGGTGTTCAGAGCGATGTAGAGCATTCGCAACGCAGGCGCGGTCTCGAGCATCGCTTTCTTGTCGTCGGTCTCTTCCCAGTTGCGTGTCTCGCCCTCGGGCACGTAGAGGACGTCTACATTTCCGGATTCGAATTCAGCCACCGCAGTGCTTGGCTCAGGGACTATCCGCGCTCTCAGTGAATCAGCCTTCGGAGGCCCGCCCCAGTAGGCCTCGTTCCTCGCGAACAGCAGATAGTCGTCATGCTTCCACTCGACGAACTTCCACGGCCCCGTGCCGATGGGGTGCTCGCCGAAGCTGGAGGAAACGGAATCGGGCACGACCGAGGCGACGGGCATCGCCAGAAGTTTTGGAAAGATTGCGAAGGGCTCGCTCAACCTGATGACAATTGTCGTATCGTTCGGCGCGGAAAGCCCGGCGACGTTCTTCGCTTTTCCATTGGCGTAGTCCTTGGCGCCGGCAATGGGATACAGTGGCCACCCGCGGCCGCCCTTGGTCGCCGGATCGAGGGCGCGTTGAAAGCTCGCGATCACATTCCGCGCGGAGAATGTCCGTCCGTCGTGGAACTTTACGCCCGTCCGAAGCTGAAACGTGTAGGTCAGGCCGTCCGGTGAGACCGTCCATTCACGAGCCAGTCCGGGCACGACCTGGGCGTCGGGAGTGAAGCGGACGAGACCGTCGAAGACATAAGCGACGGCCCGACCGGTGGGCACGTCGGTGGAAAGTGCGGGATCGAGCGATCGCGGATCGTATGTGTCGCGAGAGTCGATCAGGGTGTGCCGCGCGGGGGATGATTCGCCACCGGTGCACGCGACGATGACTGCCAATGCCGCAAGAGAGTATCGCCGGGTGTGCATCAGTGTACCGTTGACATGTGGTGGGCGAACGCGAGAACTTATCCAGCCCTCTGTAAGGCGTCAATTTTGAGCGAAGACTACTACTACAGGCGCCGGCTGAGTGCCACTGAACTGATGCCCGCCATCGGTGTCGGCGTCGCCACCGGACTGGCGGCGTTCTATCTTGTGCAACTCTTAATCCAGCGCACGCCGCTTGTGCCAAGGGAAGCGCTTGCCCGCGAGCCCGAGCCGCCGGAGCCGAGAAGCGGGCCGGCCGGCCCGTGGGACCGCTCTCCAAGCGGCTGATGCGCCACGGATTCGCGCGGCGCCTCTCCCCGTTCGCTCTCGCCTTCTTCTTCCTCATCGCCGCGCGAACCGCCTCCGCCCAGGACGTAACCTGTGACCGCGGCGACCTCGAGGTGCGCGGGCTCAAGTTCACGGGCAACACCGCATTCACATCCGCTGAGCTGTCGAAGATCATCGTCACCACGCCGTCGGCGTGGGCGCGGCGATTTCTGCATCTACCCTTCACGGTGCGACGCTGTCTCGACCGCACGGAGCTGCCCAAGGACCGGGCTCGACTCATCGTCTTCTATCGCAAGCGCGGCTTTCCCGATGTCACCGTCGACACCGCGGTCCGCAACGTCGGGCCGGGCGGCGTCGAGGTTCAGTTCAGTATTCACGAAGGAATGCCGACGCGGCTTCAGTCGCTTGCGTTCACTGGACTTGATTCGGTTCCCGATCCCAACCGTATCACCAGGGACCTTCCGATTCGCGCCGGCCAGCGGTTCGATCGCGTCAGCATCGAAGCCGCCCGCGACACGATCGCCCGGCGTCTTCGCAACAACGGCTACCCGCGCGCCGAGGTGACGAACCGGTTTGCCGTGGATTCGCAGCGACTGGCGGCATTCGACACGATCGCAGTAGCCGCCGGGCCCTTCACGCGGATAGCATCGCTCGAGATCAAGGTCGTCCCGTTCCAGGGAAAGAATCAGGAGATCCCCGATGCTGTCGTTCGACGGATTGTCGGGATCGATTCGGGCCGTGTCTATCGCGAGGACGAGCTGCTCAACGCACAGCGGACACTCTACCTCACCGAGGCGTATCAGCACGTTTCACTGCTGCCGGACACGGGGTCGAGCGCAACGGATTCGACGATCACGATCAAGGCGTTGCTGGCCGAGAACACTACCAAATCGGCCCGGCTCGGAGCGGGTTACGGAACGCTCGACTGCTTCCGCGTCACTGGTGAGCTGTCCAACTACAATTTCCTGCACCAGGCGCGGCGACTCGATCTCACCGCCCGCCTCTCGAAGATCGGAATCGGCGATCCCCTCGGCGGTCTCAAGGATCTTTGTCCGCAGGCAAAGGCGGATCCGTTCAGCAAGAAGCTGAACTATTACGCCGGTACGACCCTCCGGCAGCCGGCGTTCCCGGGCCTCCGCGCGATTCCGACGATCACAGTGTTCAGCGAAAAGGTTTCGGAGTACAACGCGTACCTCCGCACGACCGCGATCGGGGGAATCGCGTCGATTGAGTGGCGCCGCTTCCGCAGAACCGCGGTGGCCTTCGCGTATTCGATGGACCTCGGGAGAACGGAGGCGCAACCGGCTCTCTTCTGCGCGGTGTTCAACATCTGCGATCGCGAGGACCGCCGGCGCGTGCAGGAGACGCAGCGGCTCGCGGTCGTCAGCGCGATCGTCTCGCACGACAACTCGAACAGCATCTTCGCGCCGACGGCCGGGTCGCAGTGGCGCATCGAGGCCCGGCATGCATCCCCTGTCACTCTCTCCGACACTTCTCTCCGCTTCAGCAAGCTGCTCGCCGAGCGGTCGCAGTACTGGGGGGTTTCGAGCGGAGCAGTGATCGCCTTCAGGGTTCGCGGGGGAGTCGTATTTGGCCGGTCGCTCGGCGATAACACCGGATTCATACCGCCGCAGGAGCGGCTCTATGCGGGGGGGCCGACGACCGTCCGCGGCTTCTCGCAGAACGAGCTCGGCTCGGCCATCTACATCGCGCGGAATTATCAGGTCGCGTATCCGCAGCCTCCGGCGACGGACACGTTCTTCACACTTCCTTCGGGCGACCGCTCGTTTCGCCGCGCCGTCCCCGTGGGCGGAAACTCGCTTCTCGTGACCAATCTTGAGCTGCGGCTTCCAAGCCCTTTCCTTCCGGACATACTTCAGTGGACGCTGTTCACCGACGCTGGTGATGTATGGAACCGTGGACACCAAGGGAGTTTTCAGAATTTTCGCCTCAAGGTCACGCCGGGAATACAGCTTACCGCACTGTCGCCGGTTGGACCGGTGCGTCTCGTGATGGGGTACAATCCCTACAATCGGCCGGCGGGACCGATCTACTATGAGGTTCCGCGTGTGGTTGGGCCAAGCGATGTGCTCGGCGCCGATGTCGGCTCGCTGCCATGCGTGAGTCCCGGCAACGGCCTCGCGGTGCACAGGCCGGATCGCAACAGCAACGTCCTCGTGCAGTCCGAGGGTCGCTGTCTGGCGACATTCGTCCCCGGTGGCAGCAACAGCTTGCGCAGCCGGCTCACTTTTGGATTGGCAATAGGTCAGGCGTTCTAGACGATGTCACGGCGTCAGCGAATAGTCACATTCAGCGCACTCGCGCTCCTCGGAGTGATGGTGCTCATATCCCTTGTCGTAGTCTCGCTGACGCAGACGAGCTACGGCCAGGGACAGATGCGACGCTTCGTACAGTCGTGGGTGTCGGGCAAGGTGCGCGGCAAGTTCTACGTCGGACGGATCAGCGGCGGCCTGTTCAACGGTGTCACGATCGATTCGGTCGAGATCAGGGACGACGAGGATTCACTGTTCGTGAGCAGCGGCCGCGTTCGCGTGCGCTACGACATGCGCGACATCTTCGACCGGCGGATTCTGCTGAGCCACCTCGAAGTCGAGCATCCGATGGTCATTCTGCGGCAGCACGAGAACGGGCAGTGGAACTGGCGGCGCATCTTCCCCGAGGGACCCCAACAGCCAAAGACCGGGCGCGGGTTCGGCGATTTCATAGCGATGGATTCGGCCGACGTGCACGATGGCCAGATCGTACTCACTCTGCCCTGGCATCCGTCCGATTCACTACGCGGCTATAAGCGCGACAGCTCGATCGCACACGCCCTGGCGTCTCTCACCCGCGACACGCCGGGGAACGACTGGCCGAGCGAGATACGAAAAACCCGGGAAGGTTTCGCGCGCACATGGAGGTTCGCCGGTGTGCGCTCGAGCTTCAGCTACGTGCGGATCGCCCAACCGGACACGATCGGGAGGTTCTTCAGGATTGCCAGCGCCAGCGTCCGCAGCTCCGATCCGCCACTCGACATGAAATCCGTCGCGGGCGACGTTCGAATCGTCGCCGACTCAGCGTGGCTCGACCTTTCGCACTTCGATCTTCCCGGATCCACCGGGAGGGCGCGCGGAAAGATTTTCTGGGGCGGGTCGCTCCCGATGCGCTACGCGGTGCATATCACCGGCGATTCCGTATCGCTGAATGATGTCGCCTGGGTTTATCCAACACTGCCACGCACCGGCAGCGGGCGGATGGATCTCGACATCGACAACGTCGCCCACCCGCACGTGATGGACTACGCGATTACGGGGATGGATGTCAGCAGCACGCGTTCGCGGGTGATCGGCAACATGACTTATGCCGTTGGCGGACCCGTGCTGGCGGTAAAAGACCTGCGCCTTCAGGCGGCGCCGCTCAACTTCGACTTGTTACGCGCCCTGAACGGAAAGAAGTTTCCGTACGACTGGCAGGGGAATATCACCGGAACCGTGAAGGCGGCGGGTGGTCCACTCAACCGGTTCCGGGTGGACGAGTCGCGGTTCACATTCGCCGACGCAAACGTGCCGGGGGCGATCACGCGCGGCAGCGCGCGCGGCGAGCTCGACATTCTCTTTCCCGCCTACACCGCTTTTCACGGACTCGACGTCAACATCGAGACGCTGGACCTGCGGACGCTTCGCTATCTCAATCCACAGTTCCTCGAGCTGCGCGGTACAGCTTCCGGAACAGCGCGACTAGACTCTTCGTGGCTCGACGTCCGCTTCTCCAACGCCGACATCGTCCATCACGACGAGGATCTTCCCACCTCCCGGTTCACCGGTGCCGGACGCGTGACGTGGGGAGCGCAGTACATGACTTACGACATGGCGCTCGAGGCAGC
>JAHFCS010000187.1 GCA_023249395.1 Gemmatimonadota bacterium | reverse complement strand
TGCAGCCGGCGCGACTTCTCTTCTGTATCGATTCTTCTGGGTCTTCATCAATCCGGGTGAAATGTGGGTGTACTGATACACCAAATCTAACGGATTGATGCCCTTAACTCCAGTCGGCGGCTCCGATTCAGGAGCCTCTGGATTGCAGTCGGCGCCGTGTTTCAGGCCACTGCCCGCCTCTTCATGAAATCCATCAACAGCTCGATCAGATAATCCGGATTTTCTTCCGGAAGCAGCCGCCCGACTCCCGGCAGGCGCACAAGCCGCCCGTCGGGAAGCGCAGTGGTGAGCTTCTCGGCGATCCTGCTCTCGACGAAGCTGTCCTCCTCGCCCCACAGGATCAGTGTCGGGACATGGATCGAGCGGAGGTCGATATCCTCCAGGTCCTCGGCGCTGATCGAGCTGGCGAGCGCGAGAAGGTGATTCGTGCCGTCCTTGCCGACGAAGGGCGCCAGGTATCGTGCGATGAGCCGGGTCGGCATGTGCTTCTCTGGATCGGCGACGCTCTTTCGCAGCACCGCTTCGATGAGCGGCGCCGCGCCTAGAATTCCTCTCGTCGTACGAAATGCGAACTTGGCGGTGTTGCGCTGCATCTGCGTGATATCGTGCGCGGGAAGCTCGTCGAACGCCGGGGTGTTTATGAGGACGAGCTTCTCCACGCGCTCCGGCCTCGTTGCCGCGAGCCGCAGAGCAATGTCTCCGCCGAGATCCACACCCACCAGCACCGCCCGCGCAACTCGAAGAGCGGTCATGGCTGCGTCGAGGTATTCCGCCTGCGCGGCGATTCCGAAGTCGGCGTCGAATGGCCGGTCCGACTCGCCGTGGCCGAAAAGGTCCACCGCGTATGCGGTATGTCCCGCATCGGTGATCCCCGGAGCGATGTTCCGCCAAAGAAAGCTGGAAGTCGCGAACCCATGTATGAGAATGACGGCTGTGCCGCCGTGTCCGTATCTCTCTACATGCATCGCTCCAGGTCCAACCGGAACGCGCAGCTCGTCGGCTTGCATATCAATACCTCGTCAATAGCTTTTCTTGGCCGTTGCAGCCCGGCCGGAACAGGCGCGCGCACGACTTCTCTCCGACATCAACCACGGAACCAAATGGCAGGAAAATCGAAGGACCGGCGCGGAAACGTAGTTCGAAACGCATCAACCCGGCCAAAATCTTTCTACCCGGTGCTCGTCGTCATCGCCGTCGTCGGGGCAAGCATACTTGCCTACGTCGCGAGCCGCAAACCGGAAGCGGCGGCACCGACGCCGCTCAAGGTCGATGCCGCAACCGCCGGTCCGGCGCAGGGATATCTGATCGGCAATCCCAATGCCCCGGTGACGATTCTGGAGTTTGCTGATTTCGAGTGCCCCGCGTGCGGCCGCTTTGCGACTATCACCGAGCCCGACGTCCGGAAACGCATCATCGAGACCGGGCTCGCCAACCTCACTTTCTACGACTTTCCCCTGCCGCAGCATCTCAACAGCCAGTCTGCGTCGAACGCCGCCGCATGCGCCGACGACCAGGGCAAGTTCTGGCCGATGCACGATCAGCTGTTCGCGTCGCAGGATCAGTGGAGCACTCAGGCGACCGACAATCCGAAGCCGATGTTCATGAGCTACGCGGGCAGAATCGGCCTCGACGTCGGCAAGTTCGAATCGTGCTACGACGCGCGAACGCACCAGAAGCGCATCGAGGCCAACTTCGCCGAAGGAGAGCGCCACAAGGTGAACTCGACACCGACTTTCGTGATCGGCAGCCAGTCCTACGCCAACGCGATGTCGTACGACGAGCTCAAGGCGGCGGTGGATTCAGCGGCAAGGAAATGACGAAAAGAATGATCGTGGCGATGCTCGCGCTCGCCGGGATCTTCGTCGCGCTTTACCTGCTCCTCTACAAGATGGGCGTCGTCGGAAACCTGAGCTGCAGCATCGGTTCGTGCGAGACCGTCAACACGAGCCGGTGGGCAGTCTTCATGGGGGCGCCCGTGGCGGGCTGGGGGGTGGGATTCTACGTCATGATGTTCGTCCTGGCGCTGGCGAGCATTCAGGACCGGTACGCCGACTCGGTCGGAATGTCGAGGCTGCTCGTTTGGCTGTCAGGCTTCGGGTTTGTCTTCTCGTCGTGGCTCACATATCTGGAGCTGTTCGAGATCAAGGCCATCTGCCAGTGGTGCGTCATCTCGGCGATCATCGTGACCATTATGTTCGTCTTCGCGGCGCTGGATTTGAGGGATCGAGTTGCGCTCAGTCAGGAAGGAACGGACTGACTCGCTGGCCTTTTCTTACCGCGGTAAAACATCGGAGCTAGGCCCGCTTGACGCTCTTCTGCCGCGCGGCGGCGTCATCGAGGCGGAGGCGCGGCTTGACCTCTTCGTCCTCCTGGCCCTCCTCGCGGGCGCGGCGCCGGAAAGGCACCAGGTCACGGCCGAGGTTTACCAGCGCTCGCGTCGCAACGGTGCTCGCCAGCGGCTCGGGGATTCCCATTACGCGAATGTAGGTATCGATCGCACGGTCGAACGAAAGGTCCTCGGCCAACGTGTCCACGAACATCAGTGCGTTGTCCACGTGAGCGCGGATAATAGTCTCCTCAGCGCGGGCCTGTGACAGCCGGAGGCGGCGCTCAGCGTTCGGGTTGAGCTTTCGTCCAAAGATCGATTCGGGAAACAGACCGCCAAACATGAGCCTTCCGGGTTCTGGTGTGCGCCTTTTTTAATCTAAGGCAGGGTTCGTACCACGGTCAGCTCTCCTGCTCTTCGTACTGCTCCTTGAGGCTGGCCACCACCGCCGGATCGGCCAATGTGGTCGTGTCGCCGAGGATGCGTCCTTCGGCGATGTCCCGCAACAGCCTGCGCATGATCTTGCCCGAGCGCGTTTTCGGTAGATCGGCCGAGAAAAGGATGTCGTCCGGGCGGGCAAGGGCGCCTATCTTCTTCGCTACGAAATTCCTGAGCTCCTCGCGCAGCTCGGGGCTCTGCTGGTGGCCATCGCGCAGGGTCACGAACGCCGCCAATGCCTGCCCCTTCAGGTCGTGTGAACGGCCGACAACCGCCGCCTCGGCAACCGCTGGATGCTCCACCAGCGCCGACTCCACTTCCATTGTCCCGATGCGGTGACCAGCGACATTCAGTACGTCGTCCACCCTTCCGAGGATCCAGAAGTAGCCGTCGTCATCGCGCTTGGCGCCGTCGCCCGGAAAATAGAGGTCCGGCCGTCCCGACCACTTGGTGAAATAGGTCTCCACATACCGGTCGTCGTCGCCCCAGATGGTACGGAGCATCGACGGCCAGGGCTTTGTCAGCGCGAGCAGGCCGCCGCCAACGGGAATGGGGGCGCCCGTGTGATCAAGCAGATCAGCCGTGAACCCCGGGAGAGTCTGCGTGGCGCTTCCGGGCTTTGTCTCAGTGAGACCGGGAAGCGGCGAAATGACGATCGCGCCGGTCTCCGTCTGCCACCAGGTATCGACGATCGGACACCGGTTTCCCCCGATGTGCTCGCGGTACCACATCCACGCTTCGGGATTGATGGGCTCACCCACCGTGCCGAGCAGGCGCAGACGGGAGAGATCATGCCGCGCGGGATGCCCGTCGCCCCACTTCATGAAGGCGCGGATCGCGGTGGGCGCGGTGTAGAGAATCGTCACTCCGCGCCGCTCGCAGATGTCCCAGAAGCGATCCCTTTCCGGGCTGTCCGGCGCGCCCTCGTACATCACGCACGTTGCCCCGTTCGCCAGCGGACCGTAGACCAGGTAGGAATGCCCGGTCACCCAGCCGACGTCGGCCGTGCACCAGAAGACGTCGTCGTCGCGGAGATCGAAGACGAGCTTGCATGTCGACGTGGCGCAGGTCATATAGCCGCCGGTCGTATGAACGATGCCCTTCGGTTTTCCGGTGGTGCCCGACGTGTAGAGGATGAAGAGGACGTCTTCAGAGTCCATCGCTTCAGGCTCGCACTCGTCAGCGGCATCGGCTACCAGGTCGTGGTACCAGATGTCTCGCGGTTCCTGCATTGGCGCTTCGATGCCGGCCCCTTTCGCTCCCTCGGCGACGCGCCACCGCTGGACCACCACGACTTTCTCGATCGATGGAGTATCCTCGAGGGCGACGTCGGCGTTCCGCTTCAGCGCGATGATCTGTCCGCGGCGATAGCTGCCGTCGGCGGTGATGAGAACCTTGCACTCCGCGTCGTTGATCCGGTCGCGCAGCGAATCGGGCGAGAAGCCGCCGAACACCACTGAGTGAATTGCGCCGATCCGGGCGCACGCGAGCATCGCGATCGCTGCTTCCGGGATCATTGGCAGATAAATCGCGACGCGATCGCCTCGCACAACCCCCAGCGAGCGGAGAGCGCTGCCGAGGCGGACGACTTCGGCGTGGAGGTCGGCGTAGGTGAGAGTCCGTTCGTCGCCGGGCTCGCCTTCCCAGATGATCGCCGGCGCGCCGCGCCGCGGGCCGTTGAGATGGCGGTCGAGGCAGTTCACCGATGCGTTCAGCTTCCCGCCGACGAACCACTTCGCGTGAGGAGGTTGCCAGTCGAGAACGGTGTCCCACTTGCGCACCCATTGGAGCTCTCCGGCCATGCGCTCCCAATAAGCTTCCGGGTCGCGTGCGGCTTCGGCGTAGATCTCCGGGGACGAAACGCTGGCGGTGAGGCGGAATTCGTCGCTGGGTGGAAATCTTCGATTTTCACTGAGGAGAACGTCGATTTCTTTCATTTCGGGGAGGTTGGTGGCGTTCTTTCGCGAAGATTATCCCGTCCTGCACCCGCTGCGCCAGAGCCGCTCCTTTTCGCTCCTCCATCGCCACAGCAGGGGGCCACGTGCCGCTATCATTATTGGCAGTGATTGATGCCACCATTCCCTGCGAGGTCGCTGACCCCGTCAACGCGCGCATTCTCGCGATCTCGGAAGACCGGATCTCGGGCTTCGTGCCGGAGCCGTTCGCCGAGATTGCCCGGGCTGCGGAGGGGCTCGACCCGGAAGCGATGCGTGCGGCGAGCGATCTGAGCGCCTCTTGAAGAACGGAAGAGTCTATCTCGTGGGAGCCGGGCCCGGAGATCCGGGTCTCATCACAGTGCGCGGCCGCGAGCTCATCGAAAGTGCCGACGCGATCGTCTACGACGCGCTCGTGAACCGCGAGCTTCTCCCGCCGGGCGCAAGGGAGACGGGTCATCCCGAGCTGTACTTCGTA
>JAHFCS010000186.1:640-5184 GCA_023249395.1 Gemmatimonadota bacterium | reverse complement strand
TCTTGTCGAAGACCTTCTGCTGATCAGCGGTGAGAATCGCGCGATACTCTGCCTGTGACTTCGTCATCATCTCCATCATCTTGGCGCGAGTTGAATCATCGGGTGGTCCCTGCATCATCCCGCCCGCAGGCATCAGCGCCTGTCGCTCGGCTCTGTACTTCTCCATGATCTTCTGCACCTGATCCTTTTGCGCGTCGGTGAGGTCGATGCCGTTGAACAGCATTCTCGACATTCCGCCGCCACGACCCATCTGCATTCCACCCTGCATTCCCCCCTGCGGCGGAGGCGCGGGAGGCGTGCCCTGTGCACTCGCAACTGAAGCGACGCCAACGAAGGCGGCGCCGATAAGCGTCAAGCGAATCCAACTCATGTTGTCTCCAGACTGTAACTGTGTTGTTGTCGTGCCAATGGACGGTATTGATACGCGCGAAACTTGAAAAAGGTTGAGTGAGTTCGCCGTACTACCGCGGCTCGTACTCCACATACCTCTAAGTCGTTAAGGTCTAACAACTTGGCTCCGCTGCTCTAGCGCCGGGAGTAAAATCTGCTATTCTTACCGGCCACCATTCGGGCGCTGAATTCGTGCTCTCGTTCATCGCTCCGGCTGGGCGGGCGAGCCTGGATCGCGCGCCGCTTTTTCAACCCCAAACAGACGTCGAGCGCCGATAGTGACTGCTCCCGGTACTGCCGCTGATTCGATTCTCGCGCCTCAGGCACCCAGCAGTGAGCCTCTGAAATTCCCGATTGGCTGGGTCCTCGATAACGCATCGGGACCGATCAGGTACCGTGCGGCGACTGAGGTGGCGCGACTCTCGGACGCATCGATCGGCGAAATGGGTTGGCTGCCGTATGCCTATCGTCCGGCACTGCGCATTGCGTTGACGCAGCAGCCTGATGGCACGTGGAACCGATCGATGCTGACGATCCCCGGGAAAACCAGCGTCGATTTCGCCAACATCGGGACGATCCCCGCCGTTCGCAGGCTTCTCGAATACGGATGGGATCGCGAGTCTCCTCCGCTCGCGCTCGCGCGGCGAGCGCTGTTCAGGCTTCTGGCCGAAGACAACGATCCGGTATTTCTATATGAGCTGGGCGCCAAGGCAAAGGACGAGGACGCGGTCAGGCGTGGCCGTCTGTTACTGCGCGAAGCGGCAGCAGCGGCGCTCGCTCAGGCCGGTTACGAGGCAGATCCCCGTCTGCGCGGCGCCGCTCGCCGCATCATCGAGCGGATCGATTCGTATCTCAATTCTCCGCTCGCAGAAAAGCCGTGGATACGCGTCGGCAATGTCCACGTCCTCGCACCCGAAGCGGTGCCGCCGTCGTTCCATGCGCTGACGATGCTCGCTCACATGCCGATCTTCAGGCAGGAGAACTACTCCGAAGTCGAGCGCATCTACGCGTACATATCGCAGGCGCACCCGAGGCAGGACTCGGTGCAGCTCGTGGGGAAGAAGATCATCGAGCAGCCGCAGTTCGTTCTCGGCGACCGTCTCCCACACCGTAACGCGGTGGAGTCGGACATTCCGTTCGCCCTGATGTGGCTCGAAACGATGGCCCGGCTCGGATTCCTTCGACGGAACGAGAACTGGCTCAAGATGTACGAGCGCTTCGAAGATGATCGCGACCGCTCGGCGGTCTGGCACCCGCATAAGGGGACCGATATTCCGACGACCACGAATCCGCGCGTGTGGGCGAGTTTCCCGCTCGAGGATTTCAGTGCCGGCTCGGTGAGAGGCACGGCGGCAGCGGTCGCGGACGTAACCTTCCGCATCGGACTCATCGGAAAGCTCATCGGACGGGAGATCGAGCTCATCTAGCTCGCTCGGATGGCTCTAGCTGGACGTCTTCCCCCCGCGGCGATGTTTCCCGCGGGCAGGCCCGAGCTTCGGACGCGGTACCTCGATCTGCCATCGGGAATCCGGGTTCGCGCGGTCGTCTGTGGCGACGAATCGGATCCTCCCATTCTCATGCTTCCCGGCTGGGGTTGCTCTGTTTACGTGTTCCGCGAGAATCTCGCACCGCTCGCCGCCGCCGGATTCTACGCGATTGCCGTTGATCTCAAGGGACACGGCCTCTCGGACAAGCCGCAGTCGCCGGAAGACTATCGAATCGAGTCGATGATCCGGCACGTGGTGGAGATAATCGACGCGATCGGCGCCGATAAGGTTGCGCTCACCGGGCTGTCGATGGGCGCGGCACTCGCGGCCCACGTCGCATGGGCAAATCCCGAGCATGTGCGCGCAGTAGTGATGGTATCACCGGTCGGGTTCATGGGCGTTCCGGGTCTTCGCGCGATTCGATTCCTGACGCCGCGATGGATCACTCCCTTCCTGCCGCGACTAGCAACGAGGACCTTGATTCGAATGATCCTCTGGGTGGTGAACGGGAAGCTGCGCCACATTACGCCAAGGGATGTCGACGAGTACTGGGCGCCGACGCAGTTCCCGGAATTCACTGCCGCAATGCGCCATCTGCTGCATGAATTCACGTGGCGCGCGCCATTCGAGCCGCTGGCCGTGCCGTGCCTTCTAGTCTCCGGAACGAAGGATCACCTGACGCCGCGATCCGGTGCCCACAGCTACCGGCGCGCGATGCCCGATCTCGAGCACATCGAGGTGGAGGACGCGGGGCACGTGGTGTACGACGAGGCGGCGTCGGTCGTCAACGAAGCGATGGTCGATTTCTTTCGACATCCACCGCCAACAAAAAGAATTCACTAGTCGACGCGCTGACTGCTGACGGCGTTCTGCTAATGGCCGCCTGCTTCCGCAGTAAGCGAGCAGCGAAAGGCCGGCGGCAGTGAGCACGTCCCAACCGAGATGTTTCCATTTCATCTGATACTCGAACACACGCACGCTCCACAGCAATAGGTTGCTCCACCTTATATTGAAGAGAACGATGACAAGGCACAGCAAGCCGGCAGACTCGGCTGAATCCGAACAGCAGCCGCCGCCGGCCGCGATGACATTCGCCGAGCTCGGGCTGGTTCCCGAGCTGCTCGATGCGGTACGGGATGCAGGATATACCACGCCCACTCCAATCCAGAGTCAGGCCATCCCGCTTGCCCTGCGCGGCCGTGACCTGATCGGTCTCGCTCAAACCGGCACCGGCAAGACCGCTGGTTTCACGCTTCCGATCATCCAGCGCCTGCTCGATGGCCTCGATGGCCTGGTCCCCGAGGAGGCGCGCACGCACCGCGTTCGCGCTCTTATCCTCACGCCGACGCGCGAGCTTTGCGTCCAGGTGGAGGAGAGCTTCAAGAAATACGGCCGCCATTCCGACATCAGGGTGGTGTCGATTTACGGAGGCGTTCCTCTCGATCCGCAACAGAGCAGGCTCCGCAAGGGAGTGGACGTCGTCGTCGCAACGCCGGGCCGGCTTCTTGACCACATGGAGCGCCAGAACGTCGTATTCGACGACCTGGAGATCCTCGTGCTCGACGAAGCCGACCGCATGCTCGACATGGGCTTTGCGCCGCAGCTCAACCGGATCGTCGCCGAGGTCCCGCGATATCGCCAGACGCTTCTCTTCAGCGCGACGATGGTGCCCGAGGTCGAAGCGCTGGCGCGCAACTATCTGCGCAAGCCCATCGTCGTCCAGGTTGGACGCCGCTCGGAAGCCGCGAGCACCGTGACTCACGCCGTCTATCCCGTGCCCAGAGACAGGAAGACCGAGCTGCTGGCGGAGCTGCTGAAAAAAGAAGAGCTCGACTCGGTGCTCATCTTCACCCGCACAAAGCATGGCGCCGATCGAGTCGTGCGTCATCTCGACGGAAAGGGCATCGCCGCAACCGCGATGCACGCCGACAAATCACAGGGAGAGCGAACACGCGCCCTGGACGACTTCAAGAGCGGAAAGATCCGCGTCCTCGTGGCGACCGACATCGCTCAGCGCGGGCTCGACGTGTCGGGGATTTCACACGTGATCAACTACGACGTGCCGCAGCAACCCGAGGATTACGTTCATCGGATTGGGAGGACGGGTCGCGCGGCGGCTACAGGCGACGCTTTCACGTTCATGTCGCCCGACGAGATCGCGATGGTGCGGACGATCGAGAGAGTGATCGGGCAGCAGATCCCGCGAATCTCGGTTCCTGGATACGATTTCGGATCGGTCGGGCCGGTGGACGATGAAGCTCCGGCGTCGCTGCTCCCCGCCGCTGCCGAGCCGTCGGCGAAGGAGCCCGCGCGGCGCCAGCTGCGGCGGCCTAATGTCGTACGCGGCCGAGGCGCGAGACGTAGATAGTATCGGCGGCAAGATTGCGCGTGACGATCAGCGTGAGATTGCCTGCACCGTATCCGATTCCAGTGGGAGAGTAGGTGATGGAGGTCCGCGTGCTGAGCAGAGTCACGCCGTGTGCCTGCGCGATCTCCCGCTTTTGCACCGTGTCACTTCCGACGTTCACGGAGACGACACCACGCGCGGGATCGATTTCGAGCGATGCCTGGGCCGCACGAGCGATCGCGACGTGACGGGCAGTCGAGAAGAGCGCATCGATCTCGGTCACTGCGCCACGCACCTCGATCGCGTCGATGAAGCCCGCG
>JAHFCS010000186.1:0-630 GCA_023249395.1 Gemmatimonadota bacterium | reverse complement strand
CGCGGCTCTCGGAAGAACGATCGCCGACAGGATTGCGACGACGGCCAGGGCGATCGTCAGCTCGATGACAGTGAATCCGCGCTTCACGATATTCTCCCGGGCGGAAAAAGACAGATCTAGCCACGGGCCTTGTGCAACGAGTCATCGGAGCTTCGCGCGGAGGATCGTTTTCTCGTGGCAGCGGTTCGCGGATTGAGTTAGATATGAACCGACCACGGCGCTTACCCGCAGGGACGGAACATGAAAATCGCGATCGAATACTGTACGCTTTGAAACTACGAGCCCCGAGCCGCCAGTCTGGCGGCTGAGCTCAGAGATCGATATCCCGCGGCGGCGATCGAGCTGATTCCGTCGCGCGGCGGCCGGTTCGAAGTGTCGGTCGACGGTGTAGCAGTATTCGAGAAATCGAAAACGGGACGTCATGCAAGGGCCGGCGAGATCGCACAGCTGATCGCGAAGACCGAGAGCGGTGCCCTCCGTTAGTCCGCTCAGAGCGGTCGCTTTTTCTTGGGGGCTTCTGCTCTCCTAAAGGCGTCCCGCCGAGGAATAAACGGTGTCCGAACTGGGTGACACCGAGGGTCGGTTCAGATGGATTGCGGCAAGGCTAACTCATTGTCCCTTGAGGCTTTA
>JAHFCS010000185.1 GCA_023249395.1 Gemmatimonadota bacterium | reverse complement strand
CCTCCGGCATCGCGAATGGACGCTGGGGTACGTTGATTCGCCGGTGCCGAGGATCTTCTGGCTGGACGAGCCTCGCATCGACGCCCGCGTGCGGACGGCGATCTCTCATGCCTTCGAAGGGGCCCTGTCTGACGAAGACATGTCTCAGCTCGCCTCGCGCGACTTAAGCCTCGCTCACCCGGCTTCTTTTCGCGCGCTATTGCAGTGACCGCGACCGACGCGGCGCGGACCGTTCGGGAAACTCAGCACGAGACATCGCAGCTGATGATGCCTCAGCACTCCAATAACCTGAACAACGTTTTTGGCGGAGTCATACTGGCGATGATGGATACGGCTGCCGCCGTTTCCGCCATCCGCCATGCCCGCGCGAGCTGCGTGACGGTTTCCGTAGACCGTGTGGACTTCAAGGAGCCGATCCACGTCGGCGAGCTGGTGATAATGAAGTGCAGCGTCAATTTCGTGGGACGCACATCGATGGAAGTCGGCGTTCGCGTCGAGGCCGAGCATCTGATGACGGGAGTTCGGCGGCACACGAACTCCTGCTATCTCACGTATGTCGCGATCGACCGGCTGGGACATCCGGTTGAGGTCCCCCGGCTCATCTGTGAAACACCGAT
Organism: Gemmatimonadota bacterium; assembly: GCA_023249395.1. Lineage (GTDB taxonomy): Bacteria > Gemmatimonadota > Gemmatimonadetes > Gemmatimonadales > Gemmatimonadaceae > UBA4720. The sequence goes on along the minus strand of JAHFCS010000185.1, from coordinate 4,573 downwards.
CGAGATCAGGCGCAACGAAGCAGCGAAGCAGCGCCGTCGCCGGCGGCTCGAGGAAAGGAACGCGGAAGCAGCACACCCGGATGCTTGACCCGGAGTTTCCAGCGGATTAGGCTATCCCAATCAGACGGCGATGGAGTTCGCCGCAAACCGCGCTCTCGATAGAGAAACGCTGATGACTCCTACCCTTCCCAGCCGGGAACCGGGCAGGGGTCATTTTTTTCTCTTGGCGGAGGTGTCGGTGGACAACAACATCTGGCTCGTGGCGAGCGTGTGGATGGCGCTTGCCCTTCTGGCGAGTATCATCTCGATCAAGGTCGGTGTTTCGGTTGCGCTGATCGAGATAATCGTCGGGGTAATTGCGGGAAACGCGCTCGGCGTGCATACGGCGCCGTGGATCGATTTTCTCGCAACATTCGGCTCGGTACTTCTCACCTTTCTCGCCGGTGCCGAGATAGACCCCGAATCGTTACGGCGTCACCTCAAGCCTGCACTCGCTATCGGGTCCGCGAGCTTCCTACTGCCATTCCTCGCCGCCGGCGCCTTTGCGTACTGGGGAGCGCACTGGGATCGTCACGCTGCCTACATCGCCGGCATCGCTCTTTCCACGACCTCGGTTGCCGTGGTTTACGCAGTGATGATCGAGACGGGCCTCAACCAGACGGAGCTCGGCAAGCTGCTTCTTGCGGCTTGCTTCGTCACCGACTTTGGGACCGTCCTCGCGCTCGGAATCATCTTCGCGAACTTCAATGGCTGGCTTGCGCTCTTCATCGCGGTGACCGCAATCGTACTCTGGTATCTCCCACGAATGACCCGCTTCGTCATCCGTGCGATGGGCCACCGGGTGAGCGAGCCTGAGGTAAAGTTCATTTTCCTCGTTCTGTTCCTGCTTGGCGGACTGGCGAAAGTGGCGCAGAGCGAAGCTGTGTTGCCCGCCTACCTCGTTGGGCTTGTGATTGCAGGCGTATTCGTTCGCGATCGCGTGCTGATGGACCGGATGCGCTCGATTGCTTTTTCGATCCTCACTCCGTTCTACTTCATCAAGGCCGGACTGTTCGTCTCTCTGCCCGCGGTCGTGAGCGGCGCATTACTCATCGCGGTTTTTCTCGCGGTGAAGATGGCATCGAAGTTCGTCGGGGTCTGGCCGCTCACCCGTCACTTCGAGTTCGACAGGAAGGGAGGTGCGTACACGACACTCCTGATGTCAACCGGACTCACATTCGGAACGATTTCGGCGCTCTTCGGGCTGACGAATCACATCATCACCCAGGAGCAATACACGATCCTCGTCACCGCAGTAATTGGCAGCGCGGTCGTTCCGACGCTGATCGCGCAGCGATTCTTCCTCCCGCGGAGTCCCATGTTCGAGACGACTGAGGAGGACATCGAGGCCATGCAGGCTCCCGATTCCGGTGCGGCGACCTAGACGGTGCGCTGCTGCTGCGCGAAAAATTTCCGTCCAGCCCAGAGCGACACGTATACGAGACCGATCAACGCTGGTACCTCTATCAATGGGCCCACGACCGCGGCGAGCGCCTCCCCTGAAGCAATACCGAACGTTGCGATGGCGACCGCGATTGCCAGCTCAAAGTTGTTTCCGGCGGCCGTGAAGGAGAGTGACGCCGTCTCGGGATAGCTGAAGCCCAGCTTCATTGATAGCACGAAGGCGAGCCCGAACATGATGAAGAAGTAAACGACTAGCGGGATCGCGATCCTGAGCACGTCAACCGGAAGCTGCAGAATGCGCGTGCCCTGCATCGCGAACATCAGAACTATCGTGTAGAGTAACCCGAGGAGTGCCGTCGGGCCGATGCGTGGTATGAAGCTGTCGTTGTACCACGCCTCTCCCCTGCGCGCGACCATCGTTCGGCGCGTGAGATAGCCGGCGAGAAGGGGAATTCCCAGGAATATCAGAACGCTCTTGGCGATCTGCCACATTGAGACCTGCAGAATGGCGGTGTCTGTCCCCAACCAGTGCGGGACGACCGTGAGAAAGAGCCAGCCGAGCACCGAATACGTGAGGATCTGGAAGACCGAGTTGAGCGCCACGAGGACCGCAGCGAGCTCGGCCGATCCGCAGGCCAGCGAGTTCCAGATCAGCACCATTGCGATGCATCGCGCCAGGCCGATCAGCACGAGCCCATCTCTGTAGTGCGGCAGGTCTGGGAGAAACAACCACGCCAGAGCGAACATGACGACCGGGCCGATCATCCAGTTGAGCACGAGTGAAGTGCCCAGGAGTTTGCGATCACCGATATGCGCACCGATGCTCTCGTAGCGCACCTTGGCGAGCACCGGATACATCATCCATAGCAGACCTATGCCGATGGGGACTGATACGCCGGCAACCTGGACTCGGTCAAGTGCGGCTCCGATCCCCGGAAACACGCGGCCCAGTGCTATACCGAGCGCCATGGCGGCGAAAATCCAGAGCGGCAGAAAGCGGTCCAGCTTCGACAGGCGCCGCACGACGGAGCTCGTATCGAGTACCGGACCCTCAAACGTCGCAGAGGAAGCGATCATTGGTTGGCTTCCTAATAATCAAGAAATATTGATGAGTCGATAACATAATCAAACAGCTCGATGCTTGGTCGCGTCTTGACCGCGGCATGCCGCCTGCGCACCGTTCGCGCATGCGAAGGTCGTTCACCGTCGAGGAAGCCAACCGGATGCTCCCGCTGGTCAGGCGCATCGTCAGCGACGCCGTGCGCGACTACTGGCGCTGGCAGGACATAGTGCATGAGTTCGAGGTCGCTGCCCTTCGAAACAGCCCCGACGACCCCGACGAGTCCGCGGAACAGCTTCAGCGAGAGGCCACTCGGCTCGCTCAGGAGATCGACGGATACATAGGCGAGCTCAAGGAGCTCGGGGTTATGTTCAAGGGATTCGATGCCGGTCTCGTGGACTTCCCCGGCGAGATCGACGGTCGTCCGGTCTTCCTCTGTTGGCAGCTGGGCGAGGAGAGCGTGAAGCATTGGCACGAAGAGGATGCGGGATTCATTGGCAGACAACCACTGCCGGAGCTACTGGTAAGCTGAATGGCGAATGACTCGAGGGAGTTCACAGGCCCCGACGGAACAAGGTGGGGCGTGCAGGTGAAGGTACCGGGTGCGAGCAACGCGATGATCGTGTTCCATCACCCCGGCGGAAAGACGGCTCGGCTCGATCGCTACGCGTGGCACCAGTGGCACGGGCCGGAGGCGCGGAGCGTTACCGGGTCGATCACCAAGGACGCCGTGATGAAGGTGCTGACACCCAGCGCACTGTCGCTGCTGTTCAGGCGATCGATGCCGATATCAGCGGGGCGAACCCCGCTGACGGAGGCGAACTAGAGGCGGACTTCTTTGCCCTCGAGGTATTCCGCAACTCTCGAGATGTCGGCGCGGGTGGAGAGATCGAGCACCGCTGCCGAGACTTTCACGACCTTGAATCGCATCCACCGGCGCTCGATCGCGAGGTGAACCGCCTGGGGCAGCTCGTATTCGCCGCGCGCCGATAAGCGAACCACCCGGCAGGCGTCGAAAATCTTCCGGGTGAAGAGGAAGCAGTTCATGCTCGAATAAGTCCAGGTGCCCTCCGGGAGCATGGCCTTGGCCGGCGCGACAAGAATGCGGCGCAGGTACCCGCCCTCATCGATGTCGAGCGAGCCGAACCGAACCGTTCGCTCCGGCGGGACGTTTCCGAGGCGCACCATCGCGTCGCGGTCGAATCCAACTATTGCCGGCTCGTTGAGCTCGTGGAGCGCATCCAGCGCCAGGGCTGGATAGTAGTTGTCGGAGTTGAGAACTGCGAAAGTGTCGTCGCCCGCAAACTCCTCGGCGGCAAGCACCGCGTTCGCGGTCCCGAGCGGAAGCTCCTGAATCGCGAACTGAATCTTGATGCGAGTGGGGATGACCTCCCGCTCATAATGATCGCGGACCTTCTGATGCTCCGGTCCGATCACAAGACACACGTCGGTGAATCCCGAGTCGGCCAGCTCGCTGAGGACGTAGTCGAGAAAGGGACGCCCGATCGGGATCATCGCCTTGAGGCCCGTGTCCGCTGCCGCGGACTGTTCCGAGGCCAGATGGGCGCTTGCGTCCGCCTTCCGCATGCGCGTGCCGAGTCCCCGTGCGAGAATCACGACCTTCGTCGTGCCACCAGGTTTACTCAATCGCGGCGTCTGCGAACGGAATGTCGATCTCCATGCCGTCGCGCGCGACGACAGTGTTGGGAAACACCTCCTTCGCCTCGCGCAGAAGATCGGCGGCGCTCAGCGAGTAGCGCGCGGAAAGATGAGTAAGCACCAGCAGCTTCACTTCCGCCGCCTTTGCGACCTCGGCCGCCTCTCTCGCTGTGGAGTGGCCGGTGTCGATGGCGCGTTGAGCCTCTTCGTCGGCGAACGTAGACTCGTGGATCAACGCGTCGGCGCCTCGGGCCGCCTCGATGGTTCCCGCGCACGGACGAGCATCGCCGCTGAACACCACTCGGCGCCCGGGCCGCGATGGTCCTACGAGCGACAAGGCCTCGATGATCTTGCCATCCGGCAGCATCACCGCCTGGCCGCGATGGAGTGCGCCCCACATCGGGCCTTCGG
>JAHFCS010000184.1 GCA_023249395.1 Gemmatimonadota bacterium | reverse complement strand
AGTCGTCGGCGTTGACGTCGCTCTCCGCTACCTTCTCATCGGCCGGCAGCGGCTTAGCGAGGCCGGAGTCGATGTCCCTCTGATCTGCGCGAACGCCGAAGCGCTGCCATTCCGCGAAGGTGTGTTCGATGCGGTTCTGGCCGACTCCGTGCTCGAGCACGTCCGCGACAGCTCGCGAATGCGGGATGAGACCATCCGCGTACTCGCACCCGGCGGAGCATTCTTCTTCACGACGAACAACAGATTCAACATCCTTCCCGAGCCGCACCTCCGCATCCTCGGCTTCGGGCTGCTGCCCCGCCGGTGGATGGAGCCGGTTGCACGACGCGTTAGAAAGACTGACTACAAGACGCGACTGCATTCGCGCCGCGAGCTTCGTCGCATCTTTCGCGGTGTGGGGCGACTTGACCTTCCTTCCTATGAGCCGGGTGAGCTTGGCGAGAGAAACGAGCGCGCTCGGCGCCTCTGGGACGTGCTGCGTCGGATTCCGCCAATTCGCTGGCTGCTGACGCCCGTCGTGCCCCAGTACTTCATCAGTGGCAGAAAACCCGGTGCCTGATGCCTGATGCCTGATGCCGGGTACCCGGTACCCGCTACCCGCTATCCGACGGGGCGTGACGTCTTTCTCGCACGACGGCCCGAAGTCTGGACTTCTACGACGACGGCGACGATCGCGATGAATGGAACGACTATCAGCCATCCTGATTTGTCGACGACGATGTACAGTATTCCGTGGACAACGACGAGAGCGAAGAGCAGGTAGTTGAGGCGCTGAATCCGTTTCCATCGCGTGACTCCAATCGTGCGAAGTGCTACGTCGTTCGAGATTGCAAGTAGAACGAGAAGGAGCAGCGTTGCGCCGAGGCCGGTGTAGTTCGCCGACAGAAAGGCGACGACGCCTTTCGAGATGAAGTGACCCGTTGCCAGATCGGGGATGAAGTAGCGGACAATGTCGCCCTTCATGTGAACCTGAAGGCCGGCGACGGTGTGGATCACGCCGCCGATGGCGGCCCAGATACCGATGTCCCTCCGCAGATTTGTGCTCACCGGATTCGGACGCCCCAGCCGCTCATTCAGTGGACCAACCATCAGCGTCGCGCCAAGAAATGCGAGGCCCACGAACGCTGTTGCCAGGCTCAGCCCCGCGGCGGCCGATCCATCGCGTGAAAGAAGAAAGAGGCTGGTGGTGGCTACGGCGAAGAGCGCCGCCAGCCACAGATGGCGGACGATGCGCCGGGCGGATCCGCGCATTGGCTTCGTCCGGTCACCTGTCCGATCGCGCAAGCGCGTTGTAGACCGATCCGATGAGCTGCCCGATGATGTAGCCGATGACAAATGCGTAGGCGAATCCGATGAACGCACCGCCATAGGTAACCCGATAGCCGGGAAGAAACACACCGATCAGCTTGAGATGCGGGCCCACGAACCGGCCTCCGCGCATCACCAGTACGATGGTGGCGAGAAAGAGACCGGATCCCAGCAGGAGCCCGATTGCGATGCCCCACGCGCGGGCATTGAGGCGCAACAGCGTCGATTTCACATCGTCCTGTGTTTCCACTGGCGTTGCCTCGGTCATCAGATGTGATCCAGGAAATCGCGCGTCGTGTCGAGCTCAGCGCGCGTCCGGATGATGAAAAGCGATATCGCGAGAGCGAGATTGCGAGTGAACGCCACGAACCAGCCGGCGCAGAACCCGATCCCGAATCCCCATGCAAAGCCGATCAAGGCACCGGTCCAGGATACGCTGTACCCGGCGAAATACTGAGCGAGCAGATGCAGCCCCGGCAGCGGCACGCCGTGGATCAAGTCCAGCGCCGTGACCGCGAAGACAAACAGCCCCGTCACCGTTCCGATCGCCACTCCGAATGCGCGCTTGTCAACCGGAGCGAAGAGAAGCTTCGCCGAAACTGGAAGTGTCTCTTCCTGTTCGTGGTGGTGATTCTCACCGCCGTGTCCCGTCGGATGAACGGTCATGCGGCCGCCGTGGCTCGAGCGTTCTCCGACCGTTCGACGCGCTGCTCTTCATGGTATTCGAGCTCGGTGTTCACTTCCCAGAGGTCGTGGTCGGCGCCGCGCATGTTTTCGACTGCGAGCATCGCGGTGTACATCGAGTGATCCTGATTGTTGTACTTGTGCATCCCGTTCCTGCCGACGGTGTGCAGGTTGGTGATCGGGTCGATGTACCCCCGAATCACACCGAGATTCTCTCTGTAGGTCGCGTCGTATATCGGATAGGCCTTTGGCATCCGAACGACCGTGCCGTCGACGACTGCTGCATTCGGAGCCAGGCCAAGGCCCCCAAACTCGCGCGTGGCGAGCTCGATCAGGTCAGCGTCCGAGCTCTCCCAAAGGTTGTCGCCCTTGAAGCAGAAGTACTCCATTCCGATGCAGGTGACGCCCGGCTGTGGTACCATCGCCGCGCTCCAGTTGTTGAAATTCTGGATGCGACCGACCTGTACGCCAGGTGTATGAACGTAAATCCAGTTATCGGGGAAGAGCTTGTCCCGATCGAAAATCAGCGCGACGAGAATAAAGTCGCGATAGGCGAGCTTCTCCGCCGCTTCGACAGCCGCCTGCGGCCTCACCGGTCCGAGGGCGCGAACGAGCGAGCGGAGCGACATCGTGGAAATGAAATGCTCGGCTTCGATTCGGCGCGTTCCTTCAGGTGCTGCAACGGTCGCGCCTGTGACGCGGCAGCCGTCAGTCTCCAGTCCGACCACTCTATGCTTGAGCAGCACGGAACCGCCGAGCTCGGAGACTCTCTCCGCGCATCGTTCCCACATCTGGCCCGGACCGAGCCGCGGATACTTGAACTGCTGGATGAGCGTCTTGATCGCCGGAGCTCGGGTGTTGAGTGTCGTCGCGGAGAGAATGGCCCGGGCGAGCGAAAGCCCCTGGATGCGCTGCGCCGCCCACTCGGCGCGAATCTCGGTGCAGGGAACGCCCCAGACCTTTTCGGTATATGTCTTGAAGAAGATTCGGTACAGCCGGCTCCCGAAGCGGTTGGACACCCACTGTTCGAAGTTTTCCTCGGCTGGATGCGGTGACATCCGGGCGTGGACGTAGCTGAGCACTATCAGCCCTGCCTCCCAGAGGCCGAGCCCGACAAGCGCGTTGCTCGCCTTGAGGGGATAGTTGAAGAACCGTCCGTTGTAGAGAATTCGCGACAGGCGCGGGACATCGATGAATTCGTCGCCCAGCAGCTCTTCCCATAACGATTGGACGGCGGGGATCTTGGTGAAAAAGCGGTGGCCCCCGATGTCGAACCGGTAGTCCTTGTAGCGAGCGGTGCGCGAAATCCCACCGACGATCGAATCCGCTTCGAGCACGGTAACCGGGTAGCCCTTCTTCGCGAGCGCGTATGCCGCCGTGAGTCCGGCCGGGCCCGCGCCGCATACCACGATGCGGTCTCCGGGGCGAAGCTCTCGAGCCCGGCCAGGCGGAGCAGCCCTCGTCAAAGCCCCTTCATCCTTCTGTCCCGTAGTCCGCTCGGCTGCATTGCTCACTGAAGGCTTCTGAGTCTGAACACTTTTGCCTTGGCGTGCTCGCTGGTGCGGGAAAAAACGGGCTCGAGGGAGAATTCACCGAACTTCTTGAGACTCTTGCGGAATCTCCCCTCCCAGTTTGGAAAGTCCTGGCAGACGTCGAAGGTCCCGCACTCGACAAGAACATATACATCATGCGTACGTGCGGCCATCCTGAGTCCGGCGTCCGCCGAATAGTAGTCGAGTCCCGATATCACCTTCCATCTTCCAGCCGTTCCGTATGCACCGATGAGGAGTGTCCGATCCCGCGGCAGGGTCTCGAGAAAGCGACGGAGATCACGGAACGTAGCCGAGACTTCCTTCACATAGCTCCGGCTTCTGGCAATCGATATCGCTCCCTTGTTTGCGGCCACACCCGCTATGCGATTGGAGCGCAGGTAGACGACGCTGGAAACACCGGCGAGAAGAATGGCAAGCCACACAATGGAAACGATCCGGCTGGTCCTGCGACGGGAGATGACTGGAGCGAACACAACGGACGCGCCGATATAAAAAAATATCCAGAACAGCGGCTGATACGGCATCAAGTACCGCAGTGTACTCGGGATCACGAGCGCCAGCACCGGCACCGCGGCGAGGAGGTAACCCGCTTCGGGAGTGAAGCGACGGCGGGCGCGCCAGATTCCGTAGATGCAGATCAGCGACACCACTATGCCGATTATGGTGGCGGCCACATCCCTCGGTGTTACTCCGAAGGCGACCCGGTACGCACCGATAACCGGATTGATCTTGTACGCCAGCTGATAATCCGGAATTATCTGCGCCGGCACCGCGAGTCCAAAGAGGTTCAGCAGCACTCCCGACTTGTTGGCGTACATCATGAATCCGGTTGCCATCCTGAGATAATGGACAAGAGGTCTCATGTTCAGCACGACGAGAAGCGCGACGCCGGCGATGACTGCCGCCGATCCGATGGCCCGGTACCGGCGTCGCATCGGATGCTCCCTCAAGCGTCCGGCAACGAGAAATCCGACATACACGAATAGCACGGGCGCCGTGTATTTCACGAGGAATGCCAGCATGAAGAGAACGGCGCCGCCGGCGATTGCCAGCGCCCGGCCCCGAAGCGGTCGATCGGACGCGATGACGCGCGTCACGAGAATGAAAACGGCGGTCGCGAACGCAGCGAACGGCGCATCTGCCAGGGGGGCGAATACGTTGGCCAGCCACACCGGGCTGAACAGCATGAATGCGAACGAGAAGCCGATCGCCATCCAATGCTTTGCCTGAGGAAGCGCCCAGGAAAGAACGTAGCTGTACATCGCCGCCGTGACACCGACGAAGACGATGTTCGAGAGCTGGATGGCGCGGAGCTGGTCGTCGAAGTCCCGGAACGCCAGCATGAAAGGCACGCGGAGGATGCCTGGCATTGCCACATAGGCGAACGGCTCGCGGTTCACCGCGGTGCGCGCAACCGTGTGTCCGGTCTCCGCGAACGCCAGTCCCTTCAGGTAATAGAGAAGTGGGTCGGTGCCGAGGCGCGGATAGAAAAAAGCAGGGTCGATGGCGAACACCCCGACGAGCAGAATGGCGACAAAGGCGCCGCCGAAAATCGCCAGCGCCTTCCACTCCCGGCGCAGGAACGCAACCGGTGATTCCAATTCCTTGTGGAATTGGTAGGATGAGGTGATGTCGTCCAAGATGTCAGCTCT
>JAHFCS010000183.1 GCA_023249395.1 Gemmatimonadota bacterium | reverse complement strand
GGAGATCATTGCCGTGATCGGCGCGGCGGCGGCCGGCGCGATCCTCGGCGACAACGCCGGATACTGGGCAGGGAAGAAAGGCGGTCTCGCGCTGATTCACAGATATGGCCGGTACGTGCGACTCGACGAAGCCAAGGTCTGGCGCATGCATGGGTTTTTCGAGAAGCACGGGCCAAAGACGGTGTTTCTTGGACGATTCGTGTCGCTCCTCCGCAGCTGGGCCGCCGCCCTCGCAGGAGTCGCGGCCATGCCGTACGGGATTTTCATGTTCTGGAACGCGCTCGGCGGAATCGTGTGGGCCTCCATTTTTGGGACGATCGGATTTGTGTTCGGCCTAAACCTTCCGTTGCTCGAGCGATATCTCGGGCAGGCAAGCATGGCGGCCGCGCTGCTCGCCGCACTCGTCGTCACGCTCGCGCTTGTCGCGCGATGGTTCAGCACCAATCGCGCAACACTCTCGGCGCAGCTCTCGGAACGTTGGGACACCACGGCGAGGAATCCGCGGTTCTCGGCCTTCCGCCTGCACCACAGGCGACTATGGGGCCTTGTTTCCGGAAGATTAGCGCGCGGCGAGTACCTGCTCATCCATCTCGTCGTCGGTCTGACAGTGAGCCTTACCGTCCTCTGGATCTTCGCCTCGGTGACGGAGGACGTGATCCATCACGATCCGCTGACGCGATTCGACCTCGCGCTCGCCTCATTGATGCATCGCCACGACCCTTCGATTGTGCATCGGATCTTTCACGGTGTCAGTCTCGCCGGATCTCCACTGGTGATGGCTACGCTGGCAGTCGTCGTGAGCCTGGTTTTGATGATTCGTCGCGAATGGATCATCCTCTCCGGGTGGGTTGCAGCGTTTCTCGGTGCGAGTCTCATCGGTCGCCTTCTCCACGAACTGGTGCGGCGGCCCAGAGCTGCGCCTGAAGCTGATCTGCTCGGCGGAGCCGGGTTCAGCTTTCCGACGGGCCACGCACTCGGATCGCTCATCGGCTACGGCCTGCTCGCATATCTGCTGGTCGGGTTCATTGTGAAGCGACGTGGCCTCGAGACAATCGTCGTAATCACCGCGGCCGCGCTTGTAGTCGCCACGGGATTGAGCCGTCTATACTTCGGAGCTCTCTATTTCAGTGACATCGTCGGGCTGTACGCGGCGGGGGCGGTGTGGTTGGCGGCGTGCATCACCGGAATCGAGATCGCGCGCCGGCAGCGGCCGTTCAGCGCATCCGAGGTGGGCGTCGAAAGCGTTCCACGATTGACTGCTACGCCGCCGCTCGCGTAGTATCGAGCATATTCAACGGCCGAAACAAAATGAAAGCCGCAGCGTTTAGCCGAGTCGCACGCTCGACCGCCGTATTCATTGTCCTCACCGCGGCAAGATCGGCAGCGCAGACATGGCCCGGCGACTCGGCAGTGCGCGCGATTCTCCAGGAGCGAGTACAGTCGAAGCGCGCCGTCGGACTCGTTCTCGTGACGCTCGAGAAAGGAAAAGCGCCGGTGATCCTGACCGCAGGTATGAGCGGATCGGCGGCGCCGCTCGACGGGAATACCGTGTTCGAGATCGGCTCGGTAACCAAAGTCTTCACGACCGCGCTGCTCGCTGACATGGTTCGCCGCGGCGAGGTGAGCTTCGACGATCCGATTTCGAAGTATCTGCCTTCTATCGTGCGTGTTCCGTCACGCGGCGGAAAGCAGATCACGCTGTTCGACCTGGCGACCCAGTCATCCGGTCTCCCGCGGCTGCCGACGAATCTCAAGCCGGCGAACATCGCGAACCCGTACGCCGACTACACCGTTCAGCAGATGTACGACTTCCTTTCCGGATACGAACTGACGCGTGACATCGGGTCGAAGTTCGAATACTCGAATCTTGGCGTCGGCCTCCTCGGACATGTGCTCACGCTTCGTGCGCGCAAGGGCTACGAGGCGCTGTTGACCGAAAGAATTCTGCAGCCACTCGGCATGCGCGATACGAAAATCGTTCTCACTCCGGGGATGCAGAGTCGTCTGGCTCCGGGGCATGACGGTGCTGGAAACGCCGTCGCGAACTGGGATCTTCCGACGCTCGCCGGAGCGGGCGCGCTGCGCTCGACCGCGAATGACATGGTGAAGTTCATTGCCGCGAACCTCGATTCAACCGCCGGACCCGTCGCATTAGCGCTGGCGCGCGCCCACGGTCCTTTCCGGGACACCGGCAATCCAGGAATGCGGATAGGACTGGCTTGGATGACGCTGACTCCGTTCGACGCGCCCATCGTCTGGCACAACGGACAAACCGGTGGCTATCACACCTTCGTCGGTTTCGATCCGGCGAACGCGCGAGGCGTTGTCGTTCTCTCCAACTCGAGCAACAGCATTGACGACATCGGACTGCATGTCATCGATCCCCGCTTGCCCGTTATGCCGGCGCCGAAGGTGCGCACCGAGATCGCGATAAATCCCGCGCTACTTGATGCATACGTCGGCGTCTATGAGCTCGCTCCGAGCTTCCAGCTGGCAATCACGAAGGAAGGCAGCGCGCTGTTCGCGCAGGCGACGGGTCAGGGGAAATTCCAGATCTATCCGGCGACCGAGACCGATTTCTTCTTCAAGGTCGTCGACGCCCAGGTCACGTTCGTGAAGGATTCGACCGGAAAGGTCAATCAGCTCGTCCTGCACCAGAACGGAGCGAACGTCCCCGGCAAACGCGTGCCGTAGGCGAGGAACAATGGCGGTGAGCTCGCGGTGCTGTCCTACCGAAGGCATGTGCGAGGGCCGATATTCAGCGGGCACACTTCCTCGAGATTTTCCGCCCTTTGATCGGGCTTGTTCAGGAGAAACACCGAATGCGACTAGCTGTGCTCTCACTTCTTGCATCCACTGGCGGCCTCGTCTTTGCGCCGGCGCCGCTCGACTCGACAACCCCGCGAGGGTTCACAACTGAATCCGGCAAAGTCGAGCGGGAATGGGAGGCGAAGTTCGTCGCACTGCCCGATGCGGCGCGGATGCGTGAAGCGATGCGCCGACTTTCGGCGCGGCCGCACCACGTTGGCTCGCCGTACGACAAGGCAAACGCGGAATGGATCCGCGACCAGTTCCGCTCATACGGATGGAATGCGCAGATCGAGAGCTTCGACGTTCTATTCCCGACTCCGAAGGAAAGACTCGTCGAGCTCGTCTCGCCCACCGTCCACAAGGCGTCACTCCAGGAGACTGCGCTCGCCATCGACCCCACGTCGGGTCAGCGGGCAGAACAGCTCCCGTCATATGTGGCGTACTCCACGGACGGTGACGTCACTGCTCCGCTGGTGTTCGTCAACTACGGCGTTCCCGCCGACTATGAGGAGCTCGACCGCCACGGCATCTCGGTCAAGGGAGCGATAGTCATCGCGAAATACGGCGGCTCATGGCGCGGTATCAAGCCAAAGGTCGCGGCCGAGCACGGAGCTGTCGGGTGCCTGATCTATTCAGATCCGCGAGACGATGGATACGCGGCCGGCGACGTCTTTCCTAATGGACCGATGCGTCCACCCCAGGGAGTGCAGCGCGGCTCGGTTGCAGACATGCCGACATATCCAGGCGATCCCTTGACGCCGGGAGTAGGCGCGACAAGGAACGCGAAGCGCCTCACCGTCGCGCAGGCGCAGACGATCACGAAGATCCCGACACTTCCGATCTCCTACGCCGACGCGCAGCCGCTGCTCTCGGCTCTCAGAGGCCCGGTGGTACCCGCGGGATGGCGCGGCGGCCTGCCGATCACATACAGGTTCGGTCCAGGCCCCGCGAGAGTCCACCTGCGCGTCAAGTCGGACTGGAGTCTCAAGACACTAAACGACGTGATCGCCAGATTGCCCGGCACGACCGAAGCCGATCAGTGGGTGATCCGTGGGAACCACCACGACGCGTGGGTGAATGGAGCGCAGGACCCGATCTCCGGACTCGTCGCCGAGCTCGAGGAAGCGCGCGCGCTCGGCAAGCTCTACGCAGAGGGGTGGCGTCCGAAGCGCACCATCATTTACGCGGCGTGGGATGGAGAGGAGCCCGGTCTTCTGGGATCGACGGAATGGGTGGAGACTCACGCCGACGAGCTCGCGCAGCACGCCGTCGCGTACATCAACAGCGATACGAACGCGCGTGGCTATCTGGGAGTCGAGGGATCGCATTCCCTCGAGAAGTTCATCAATGGCGTGTCACGCGACGTCGAGGATCCCGAGACGAAGCGGAGCGCCTGGAAGCGGAACCAGCTCGCCACGATTCGGACGGGTACGCGCGAAGCGAGGAAGGACGCGCGCGATCGCGAGGATTTGCGGATCGATGCGCTCGGGTCAGGCTCCGACTATTCGTCATTCCTCGATCACGTCGGCGTGGCGGCGCTGAACATTGGGTTCGGCGGAGAGGACAGGGGCGGGATATATCACTCGATCTACGATGATTTTTACTGGTTCACGCACTTCAGCGATTCAAGTTACGTGTACGGGAAGGCCCTCGCGCAGACGGGCGGCACGGCCGTGATGCGCCTGGCGAACGCGGATCTGCTTCCGTTCGCGTTCACCAATCTCGCCGAGACGTCGAATGGTTACGTCCAACAGCTGAAGGCGCTGCGCGACTCGCTTGCCGATCAGATCACCGAGCGCAACATGTCGATCGATGAGGGAGTGTTCGTGGCGACGAGCGATCCGCGCGATCCGGTCTTTGCACCGGCGCGACAGCAACCGCCGCCGCCGTTCGATTTCGCTCCTCTCGACAAGGCGGTGGCATCCCTGACGCAGGCGGCGGATGCGTACGATAAAGCGTACGTATCGGCCCTGGGGACAAGCAGCGCCGATCCGTCACGCGAAGCAACGATACGATCGATCAACCAGCGACTGTTGCAGGCCGAGCGCGCGTTGACTTCGGCGGAAGGTCTCGCGGGTCGCCCGTGGTACAGGCATCTGCTTTATGCGCCGGGCTATTACACCGGTTACGGCGTCAAGACGATGCCCGGAGTTCGCGAAGCGCTGGAGCAGCATCAATGGAAGGATGTGGATCGGGAGATCGGACGCGTGGCCGGCGCTCTCACCCGCGAAGGGACGATGGTTGGCCAGTTGGCCGAGGATCTGTCGCGTTTGAAGTAAGTAATCGCTGCCGCAGGCCGAACGCGAGTTCAAACGGTGGAGCGGAGACTCGGGGTTGACAGACGGCGTGAGTGTTGAAAAATCAGCATAGTGATCTTAGCACTCCGGGCAACGCGCGGAAAAACCATTCCCTTACACAAAC
>JAHFCS010000182.1:3817-5269 GCA_023249395.1 Gemmatimonadota bacterium | reverse complement strand
TTCATACCCGTTTTCCGAACCAGTGGGGAGTGACGTCTGCCTCGACCGATGCCGGCGACTGCTGCGCGACCGACTGCGCCCCCGTTCCGGGTGCGGCTTCCGCGGTCGCGTTCTCAGGCGCGCTCACCGGTTGTGGAGCAGCCGCCACTCTCGCCGCAGCCGGTACGAGCGATCTCGATGTGGCGAGGTACGTCACTCCCGCAGTGGCGACCACGAGCACAGCCGCCGCTGCCGCCAGCGCCGGGATCCAGGTGCGCGGCACCTCCCGCTTCGGCCTGACTGCGAGCGGAAGAACCGCCGGCTCGATGCGGGCGGCGATCTCGGGCCACAGCTCGCGCGATGGAGCGAGCTCGGGCAGCCGTGCCGCTTCCGACCGGATGGTGCCCAAGTCGCGCATGATGGCGCCGCACCGCAGACAGCTGGCGACATGTTCATCCACGCGTCCGCGCGACGGACGGTCAAGCGTCTCCTCGAGATACTCGAGCAGGGCTTCGTCAACGTCAGCGCATGTCATCGTCGGTTGGTCTGTCATCGTGTCAACGCCTCTCTCAATAGCATTCTCGCACGGTGAAGCTGCGCCTTGCTGCCTCCAGCCGTAATCCCGCAAAGCTCGGCGATCTCCTCGTGCTTGTAACCTTCCACATCGTGCAGCACGAAAATCTGGCGCGCTCCCGGCGGAAGACTGTCGATTGCCGCCGCCAGGTCCATTCTGTCGGCGTCGCGCGGTGTCGATGCTGCCGCCGCGAAAATCCCTTCGCCGACTTCGTCTTCGTCTTCCTGTATCCGCCGACGGGCACGTCCTTCGTTCTTCCGGTCCGTCAGCACGATGTTCACTGCAACCCTGTGTATCCAGGTGGAGAAGGCGCTGTCACCCCTGAACTGCGGAAGCTTTTCCAAGGCCCTCACGAACACGTCCTGAGTCAGCTCCTCGCCTCGCACCCTGCTGCCGCACATTCTCGTGCACAGCGTGAAGACCCGGTTGACGTGCGCCTTGTACAACCGCTCGAACGCACGCCTGTCACCCGATGCCGCGAGAGCGACATCCGCTGAATCCACCGCCGGAGCGGATGGCTGCATCATGACTGCGGCTGCCAATGAAAGCTCGTCACTCTCTTGTTTGCTGGATCAGATACCTGGCGACACCAAAAGGTTTGAATGGTGCGCTGATTCAGCGATGCTCGATCGAGAGCGGCCCATTGTGCGTTACGGCCCGAATCGTTGTTCCGCCCGAGCCGAGGTCTGTCGAGATGCTCCTCCCGATCCTCCCGACGACGGTCACCGGAAAGCCCAGGCTCATCGGGCCGTTGTTCGTGCTCGCCTCGAGATGCGCCGAGTATCCATCGGGAACGCGGAGCGACAGCGGTCCATTGCTTGTTTCGGCGTCCAGCCCGCCGCCTTCCCACTTGCTGCCCGTGAGCGTGACCGAGAGCGGACCATTGCTCGTGCGTGCGC
>JAHFCS010000182.1:0-3807 GCA_023249395.1 Gemmatimonadota bacterium | reverse complement strand
GAAGATCCGATCGCCGGGGCGCCCAGATGACGAGATTCGCCGTCCACGACCCGTCGTCATCACCACGCGGCCCCTCGGCCTCGATGGTAGATCCCCGAACGACCGTCCTCACCTGCCGCGCGATGTCGCGGGCATCGGACATCGTCCGCGCCTGCACCTGAAGCCGCGTTTTCACGATCAGACTGTCGCGGCTGGCGCCAATCACCGACACCCCACCGTTCCTCAGTCCGTCGACCCTGATTGTTCCGCCCGGCGCAGCCATTCGCATCGTTCGAATCTCGCAAAATTGCTCACGCCGGCCGTAATCATTGCGATTGCAGTCTGCCAGCCATTCCGCATCGTCCCGCTGAGCCGAAGCGCGGACCGGGGGAATGAGCGCTGCCAGGATCACGAAGAGGCGAAGAACCTTCATGTAGTGGGGCATGAGTCTCTGTACAGTTGAAGGTGAATGGCGATAGGACAACGCCACCCTTCATAACGTTTGTACGCCGCCCAAAGCTTCAATTCTGTCTGTGAGGAGGCCTTCAGGACTTGGCTTGAGCCTCGAGTGCCCTGCTCCTCGAATCTACAGGCGCGTTACGTGGAGCGTCGCGATGTAGGTCGCCTGCGGGATGGTACCTCCCTGCTTCGGATACGGCGTCACTCCAACGAGACTGATCTCGTACCCGGAAACCCTGGCCGAATGCGGGTTAAGGGTCGTGTTGAGCGTGGCCTGGGATGTGGCGCCCGACCCTTCAGTCAGTGAGACCGCGATGGCCGCGTTCCCCGCCCAGATGCACTGCACCCCGGTGGGACAGCGGGAGTCCTCGGTGACTCCATTGAAGGCGACCGTCAGCGATGGTCCATCCACCCTCGCTGACTGGCCGACGGTGAGCTCGAAATCGCGATCCACGGCCGCAATTTTTGTCGCTCCGGGGCCGGATGTCCCAACAGTCGCGCCGGTGACTGTGCACGCGCCGAGCGACAATACTGCGCCGGCGGTCGCGATGAGAGTGAGGCTTCGCATAGGTAACATTATATAGTTCAATCGCCGTGCCGGTGTTCCGCCGTGGCCACCTATTTTCGGGCCAGAACCGCCCTCACCTTCGCGACGGCATTCCGCACGCCCTCCAGATCCGCCGCGACCACGGTTATGTGCCCCAGTTTCCGTCTTGGAGCGGGGGTCTTCCCGTACATGTGCACATGAACGTCCGGAATCTCGCGAAGTCGGCCAACATCCGGCTCCTGCCCGATCACGTTCACCATGCCACATACGCCATGAACTTCGGTCGACCCAAGGTGCATTCCGGTTACAGCGCGCAGGTGGTTCTCGAACTGGCTGGTATCGGCACCTTCGATCGTCCAGTGTCCCGTGTTGTGCACGCGCGGAGCCATCTCGTTGGCGAGCAGTCCGTCGGGCGTCTCGAAGAACTCTATCGCGAGCACGCCGACGTATTCGAGATCGTCCAGTAGTCGCTTCGCGAAGTCCTCCGCCCGGCTTTGAACCGATGGTGCCACGCCGGGCGCCGGCGCAAGCGAAAAGCGAAGGATGCCCTCGCTGTGATGGTTCTCGACGAGCGGATAAAAGGCGACCTCGCCATCGGCCGATCTGACGGCGATGATCGAAAGCTCGCGCGTGAACGGAATGAAGGCTTCGACCAGAGATGGCGCCCCGGCAACGGTCACCCATCCTCGCTCGAGATCGGAATTCTGCCGGATCACAGACTGGCCCTTCCCGTCGTAGCCAAGACGCCGCGTCTTGAGCATCGCCGGGAGCCCGACCATCTCGAGTCCCGCGCGCGCTTCGCGGAGAGAATCGGCAACAACAGAGCGTGGGGTCGGTATTCCCAGGCGCTCGAAGCATTCCTTTTCATTGGCGCGGTCCTGGGCGATCTCCAGTGCGCGCACCGAAGGACGCACTACGATCCGCTCAGCCACTGACCGGAGAGCCGAGGCCGGGATGCTCTCGAACTCGTAGGTCGCGAAGTCGAGTCCGTCCACGAAGTGCGCCAACGCCGCTTCATTCTCGTACTCCGCGACGATCAGCTCGGCGCGCATTCCCGCTGGAGACAGTGGATCAGGAGCGAGGAACCGCAGCTCGATGCCCAGTCGTCTTCCTGCGACCGCGAGCATCTGACCGAGCTGACCCGCGCCGAGTACTCCGACTCTCACCCGGTGGCGGCCGGGTCCGGATGGTCCAGGACTGCCTGCGTCTGCACGCCGCGAAAAGTCGCGAGCGCCTCGCGGAAACGCGGATGCTTATTGCCGAGAATCGCGGTCGCGAGAAGCGCAGCGTTGATCGCCCCGGACTTTCCGATTGCAAGCGTGCCCACGGGTACGCCGGCGGGCATCTGCACGATCGACAGGAGAGAGTCGATTCCCTGGAGAGACTTCGATTCCACCGGAACGCCAAGCACCGGCAGCAGCGTCTTCGACGACGTCATTCCCGGGAGATGCGCCGCTCCGCCCGCGCCGGCGATGATGACTTCGATCCCCCGCTCCGCGGCCTGCTGCGCATACTCGAACAGGAGGTTCGGAGTCCGGTGGGCCGACACCACTCGCTGTTCGTGCGGGACGCCGAGCGCATTCAGAGTATCCACTGTGTGGCGCATCGTCTCCCAGTCGGAGCGCGAGCCCATGATCACTCCGACGAGAGGTTTGTCCATTGCGTCAGGAGGGAAGAGCCGTGGGTGCGATGTCCTCTGCGATGATGAGGTCTTCGCCCTCCGGCAGTGCATCGAAATCGAGAACGAGCTGGCTCACTCGAAAGAAGCTTCGTCGATGGTGGCGGGTGATGCCGTGAGATGCGAGGCCGGCGATGTGCGCGCGCGTCGTGTAGCCCACGTTTCTTTCCCACGTGTAGGCGGGATAGCGGAGAGCGAGAAGCGCCATCAAGTGATCGCGCGTCACCTTGGCGACGATGGATGCGCAGGCGATCGAGAAGCAGCGCGCGTCTCCGTGCACGACGGCGGTGTGCGGAATCGGCAGCGTGCGCATCGTCTTCCCGTCGATCAGCACATGATTCGGCGCTAACCTGAGGCGCCCGAGCGCTCGGCGCATTGCGAGGACGCTCGCCTGATAGATGTTGAGACGCTCGATCTCGTGGACAGATGCTGCGCCAAGCGCCCAATCGAGTGCCCGCTCGCGGATCTTGACGGCGAGTCGCACTCTCTGGTCGGCGGTGAGTTTCTTGGAATCATCCACTCCCGAGATGGCGCGCATGTCAGGCGGCATTATCACGGCGCACGCCACGACGGGACCGGCGAGCGGACCGCGTCCCACCTCATCCACGCCGGCGATGAGCGGACCGTATTGCGCGCGAACGTCCCGCTCGATTGAGGTCCACCGCTTTCGGCGGTGGACAGGACGCTGTCGCTCCGAAGGGACTACCGCGGGCGCGCCGTCATCGGCAGCGCCTGTCCCGCTCACTGAGGGCACCTCATCGCCTTAAGGTGCAACGGCGGTGACGAGCCGGAAAGGCTTGGCCTAGACCTCGCTGCCCGGGACGTGAACGCGAATCTTGCGCTCGCGAATCCGGGTCGCTTTTCCGGTGAGGTGACGCAGATAGTAGAGCTTGGCGCGGCGGACGCGTCCACGGCGAACGATGGCGATCGACGAGATCATCGGGCTGTGCACCGGGAAGATGCGCTCGACTCCGATTCCGCTCGAGATCTTGCGGACGGTGAAGGTCTCGCTGATTCCGCTTCCGCGGCGCGCGATGCACACACCTTCGAAGGCCTGGAGACGCTCCTTGTCACCTTCCTTGACGCGGACATTGACGCGCAGCGTGTCGCCGGCGCGGAAGGCCGGCAAATCGGTGCGGAGCCA
>JAHFCS010000181.1 GCA_023249395.1 Gemmatimonadota bacterium | reverse complement strand
GCCGTGGAGATGCTGCTGACGAGCGGGTACGACGAGCAGACAGAGCGCTCCGTTAAACCGCCGTCGCGGTCGGGTGACGTGCTTCAGACGGTGTTGTCCGAGCGGTTGCCCGTGCGCAAGCGCAATGTCGACGGGTGGCCGGAGTCGCTTGGCCTCCCTGAGGGTCAGCCCGACATTCATTCCTTCCTGGCGGTTCCGATCGCTTCGCCATCGCGCGTGTACGGCTGGCTGAGCGTTCATAACAAGCTCGGGGCGGATGAATTCAGCGACGCCGACAACCAGGTCGCGCTCACACTCGCCACACACGCCGCCGTCGCATACGAGAACGCCCGCCTGATCGGCGATCTGCAGCACCAGACGACGGCGATGCGCCAAAGCGACGAGCGGAAGCAGTTCGCGTTGCGAGTGGCGCGCATGGGCGTGTGGGAGCTCGATTTTATTGCCAAAGGAATGACGTGGTCGGAAACGATGGCGCCGGTCTTCGGACTCACTCCCGAACAGGCACCAACCAGTAAAGAAGCCTTTTTCTCCCTGGTTCATCCGGCTGACCGGCAGGCGGTCAAAGACTCTTTAACGCAGGCCATGCGTGTCGGAACCACCCACGAAGTGGAGTTCCGCGCGATCTGGCCCGATGGCAGCGAGCATTGGGTGGCGGGCCAGGCACAACTGCTGCGCGACTCTGACGGCAAACCAATGCGGCTGCTCGGCGTCGCCATGGACGTCAACGAGCGAAAATCGCTGGAAGCGCAATTCCGCCAGTCGCAGAAAATGGAAGCTGTCGGTCAGCTCGCGGGCGGTGTGGCCCATGATTTCAATAACCTCCTCACCGCGATAATAGGGTACTCGAACTTCGTGCTTGAAACGTTCGAGCCTGAGGACTCGCGCCGCTCCGACATCGAACAGGTCCTGAAGGCAGGAGAACGAGCGGCGGCGCTTACGAATCAGCTCCTCGCCTTCAGTCGGAAGCGGATCCTGCAGCCGACCACGGTGGACTTGAATGCACTCGTGACAGACATGCGGCAGATGCTTAGCCGAACTATCGGCGAGCGCATCAATCTCGTGACGACGCTGGCTTCTGATCTGGGTGCCATCCGCGCCGATCCTGGGCAGCTCGAGCAGGTTCTGATGAACTTTGTGGTGAATGCGAAAGACGCCATGCCATCGGGCGGCCGATTGTCGGTCGAAACGGCCAACGTCGAGCTCGACGAATTGTATGCCATGAAGCACATGCCGGTTCGTCCAGGCCAATATGTCATGCTTGCCGTCAGTGACAGCGGCATCGGGATGGATGAAGACACGAAGCGACGCATGTTCGAACCGTTCTTCACGACGAAGGGGCGTGGCCTGGGAACGGGACTCGGATTGGCCACTGTTTATGGAATCGTGAGGCAAAGCGGTGGCTACATCTGGGTGTACAGCGAGCTGGGCAAGGGTACGACGTTCAAAGTGTACCTGCCACGCACGGACCGCGACGAGAAAGCCAGGACGATTGCCGCGAGCGATGGAGCGATTGCGGTCGGGACAGAAACCGTGCTCGTCGTCGAAGATGAAGAGGCGGTTCGCTTCCTGACGCGCGTGATCCTGGAGAGAGCTGGCTATAGGGTATTTGACGCGTCCAACGCGGAGCAGGCCCAGGCGCTGTTCGATCAGAACGCGAGCATTTTCGAACTGCTGGTGACTGATGTGATCATGCCAGGGTCGAGCGGTCCCGAGCTGTTCGAGCGGTTGACGCGGCAACGCCCCGACCTGAAGGTGCTCTACGTGTCCGGCTATACGGATGACATGATCGTACGCCAGGGGCAGTTGGATCCTAGGATCGATTTCCTGCAGAAGCCGTTTACAGCCGACGCGCTGAACCGAAAAGTTCGGGAGGTACTCGACAGATGAGAGGACGGCGGGCCTTTCCGGCGACGGTCCTTGTCGTCGAGGACCAGCAGGCGAATCGCGAGCTGCTGGCTCGTCTTCTCGATGTCCATGGCTACATCGTGAATTGTGTGAGCGACGGTGAAACGGCCCTCGCTTCGATTGAACAAGAGTCCCCCGATCTCATCCTGCTCGACGTGGGCCTGCCCGGCATCGACGGCTTCGAGGTGTGCCGTCGGATCAAGCAGCACCAGGTGACTCGCCTGATCCCCATCGTCCTGGTGACGGGCCTGCACGCTAGCGAGGACAAGATCAAGGGCATCAGGGCGGGCGCGGACGACTTCCTCCTCAAGCCGTTCAATGAAGAGGAGCTCACGGCGCGTGTCGGATCGCTGGTGCGGCTCAAGCGATACACGGACGACCTCGAGTCGGCCGAGTCGGTCATCATAAGTCTCGCGATGACGGTCGAAGCACGCGATCCGTATACGGAAGGACACTGTGAACGCCTCGCCACGTACGCGACGGCGCTGGGCACTCAGCTCCGCCTGCATGACGATCAGAACGCTGCGCTCAAGCGGGGCGGCTATCTCCATGATGTGGGCAAGATCGGCGTTCCCGATGCAATCTTGCAGAAACCGTCCACGCTGACGGGGGCTGAGTACGACGTGATGAAGCGCCACCCCATCATTGGCGAAAAGCTGTGCGGCCAGCTGCGATCGTTGGCGGCGGTCCGCCCGATCGTGCGACACCATCATGAGCGATGCAACGGCAGCGGGTATCCCGACGGCCTTTGCGGTGACGCGATTCCGTTGCTGGCGCAGATCGTCGGTATCGTGGATGTGTACGACGCGTTGACGACGACGCGCCCTTATCGAAATGCGCTCTCCCCGGACGAAGCTTTCAAAGAGCTGACAAAGGAAACGGAGCGAGGCCTCCACCGTGCGGACCTGGTCAGAGAGTTTATTGCGCTCGGTCGGAGCGGTCGTTTCGACGGAATCGCAACGAACATTGCCACCAGGAAGAGCCGCAGCGCCTGAGCGGGCGCCGCTGGCGACTACCGCGCCGCGAGCCCACATTCACCTCGCAAAGATCCGAGGTAACTCAATGAACTCCCCCGAAATCGACGGCACGGTCGCGACGCTGGCTCGACACAAAACCGAGTGGGCGACGCTGCCAATTCGCCGGAAGATCGCCTATCTCGAGGAGCTGCGGGCGAGAACCGACGAAGTCGCCGAGCGCTGGGTAAATGCGGCAGTCGATGCGAAGCAGATTCCGCGCGACTCGCCACTCGTCGGCGAGGAGTGGATATCAGGGCCGTGGGCACTGCTGAAAGGATTGAGCGTTCTGGTGCGAACGCTCGAAGCCATCGACAAGGGTGGGCCGACCTTCAACCCCAATGCGGTGCACACGCGGCCCGAAGGTCAGGTTGTCGTTGACGTTTTTCCCGGGACTCTATTCGACCGACTGCTCCTCAGCGGTTATTCGGCTCAAGTCTGGATGCAGCCAGGGGTAACCGCGTCCAATCTCGCTGAGAATACGGCGTCTTTCTACCGCGAGTCGTCGCCTCGCGGAAAGGTGACGCTCGTTCTCGGGGCGGGAAACATCGCCAGCATCCCCCCGCTGGACCTGTTGTACAAGATGTTCGCTGAAGGGATGGTGTGCGTCCTGAAGATGAATCCGGTGAATGATTACCTCGGTCCGTTCTTCGAGGAGATCTTCGCATCTCTCGTCGCTGCCGGTTTCGTCGGCTTTGCCTATGGCGGTGCGGATGTCGGCGCTTATCTGGTGGCGCACGAAGGAGTGGATGAAGTTCACATAACGGGGGATTATCGAACCTACGACGCGATCGTCTTCGGCCGTGGTGAGGAAGGAGAGAAGCGCCGCCAGCGCGACGAGCCCGTGGTCAGCAAGCGCGTGACGGCCGAGCTGGGGAATGTCTCGGCGACGATCGTAGTGCCAGGCCCGTGGAGCGATGCCGATATCGCCTACCAGGCCGAGCATGTGGTGACGCAGAAGTCACACAACGCCGGGTTCAATTGCGTCGCGGCGCAGGTTCTGGTGCTGCCGGCGGAGTGGGATCGCTCAGCCGATCTCGTCGCGTCGGTGCGGCGGACGATGAAGAGAATTCCGGCCCGCGAGCCTTACTATCCGGGCGCGGCTGAGCGTCAGGCAGCGGCGGTTGCTGCGCATCCTGAAGCCGAGCTCATCGACATGCCGGCCGACGATGGCGTTTCGCGAGCTCTCATCACCGGATTGGATGCCGCTGACAAGAACGAGTACTGCTTCAGCCACGAATTCTTTTCCAATGTCCTGTCGGTAACGAGCCTTCGAGGAACAAGTGCCGGCGAGTTCCTTCGGGCGGCCGTTCATTTCGCCAACGAGAATCTGTGGGGCACACTCGGCGTCAACCTCATCATTCATCCGCAGACGATGAAAGAGCTGGGTCCGGCGCTGGACGAGGCGATTGCCGAGCTGCGTTTCGGATGCATTGGAATCAACGCGTGGATCGGTGTCGGCTTTCTCTTCTCGGAGACACCGTGGGGCGCATTCCCGGGGCACCCGCGCAACGATATTCGAAGTGGGACCGGGGTGGCGCACAACTCGCTCCTGTTCGATAAGCCGCAGAAGTCGGTTGTGCGACAGCCGTTCTATCCATTTCCGCGAAACCTGCTTCATGGTGAGATGCATCTCTCTCCCAAGCCGGCCTGGTTCGTGACCAACAAGCAGGCACACGTGGTTGGGCGCCGCTTCACGCGCTTCGAGTCGCACCCCGGATTCAGGCATCTGCCCGGCCTCTTTTTCGCAGCCTTGCGGGGATAATCCCCGGCGCGGCGCGCCCGACCAGGAAGTCGGCGGATTTCCGGTTCTTCGCGTCAATTTACGTTGATCGGTCGTCAGTCCCCCATAAGTAGTCTTGAGTGACTTGGGTCACGCAGGCTATTCAATGAAAGGGAGGAAGGCGACCATGAGCGACACCGCAATCTTAACCGAGCATACCATAGATTCGATTCTCAACCTGCTCGACAGCTTTCACCAGCGCGCCACCTACGGAGCGGTCGCAAGCCTGGTGAACGCGTCGCCGCGGTCACTGATGTCGGGTCGCGCGCGGAATCCCGAATCGTCGTGGATTGTAAGCCGCAAGGACGGTCAGCCCACTGGATATGCTCCCGAGCAGAAGCATCCGGACCTCGAATCGCGCCAGGGGATACTCGACACTGCTGACGAGCTCAGGCGATGGCTGGAGAATCCGGCCTGATTTGAGGAGCCGAGAGCCGCTCAGTCGCCGATTTTCGCTGGAACCCCCGAGCTCCTTGCTGCATTGTACTCGTTTCTCCTCTGGGCATCACCGGGAGCATCAAATGATGTATATTTGATGCAGATGCCTTCGGAGTCGGTTGTGCGCACAACCCTGAATCTCGACGACGCTCT
>JAHFCS010000180.1 GCA_023249395.1 Gemmatimonadota bacterium | reverse complement strand
TGGCCAATTCGAACGCACGCCCAACATCTCCGGCCAATCGCCAGTGGTTTGCGCAATCCCAGAGAATTGCCGCCGACCGTTCAGCATCGATTTCCCTCTCGAGTATGGTACCGGCCTGACGATGGAGAAATGCCAGCGCCGGCGCCGTGAGGCGTGAGAGTGCAGCATTCGACAGGAGATCGTGCCTACTCGAGAATCGATCGGCAGCGTTCTTACCAAATTCACTCGGCTCCATCACCAGCATTCCTGCGCTCCCGAGTTCATTGATAGCGCGAAGCATCTGGTGCGACGGATAGCCCAATACTTCCACGATCCGTTCCAACGTAGAGTTCTTCTCGAGCACTGCGCACGTCTGAAGAAGCTGCAGCGCGTCGGCCGTGAGCCGCGAGATCCTTTCATTGAGCACCGCGGCCAGCGACGATGGTACCTTGTGCTGCTCGCCAGTCTCGATCCAGTGATTCGCCAGTTCCTGAAGGAAATACGGATTCCCCTCCGCGACGCGGACACACCAATCGAGATAGCGCTCACCAATCTCTCGGCCGTGCTGCCGAACCACGCCGAGCACAACATCCCTCGACGGGCCTGGCTCGAGCGGCGGCAGATGAATCTCAGTCAACATCTTCGACAATCCCGCCAACCATTCGCCGGGCTGATCGCGTCCCGTGAATGCGAACAGAATCGAGTGCTCAGTCGCCCATGCGACCATCTCGCGGAGCAGCTTTGCCGACGTCGAGTCGACCCAGTGCACGTCCTCGACGAGAACTATGAGGCAGCCTTCATCCGATACTGCGTCGACCAGATCGAACAGCGATTGTTGTACCCTTGCGTAAACGAACTCCGAATCGCTCTCGTCAGCCCTGATCTCAAGCTTGCTAGGCTTGTGCTTGGTAAGCCTGTCGAGATAGGTAAAAGTCTCCGGCGAACAGCCGATTGCACCGCGCATGGTTCTCAATCCAGGCACGAGATCCACGAACACCGACAACGGACGGCTTGGATCGCTCGGTCGGCACTGCACACGCTGAGTCGGGATTCCCTGTAGCGACGCGAATGTCGCAAACTCAGCGAGCAGACGACTCTTTCCCACTCCGGCGTCGCCCCAGACAAAGCACGCCTGACCCCTTCCCTCCCGCGAGCGCTGGAGAAGCTCACCCAGCTGCTCCATCACCGCCCCGCGACCAACGAGTGGTGATTCACCAACAGCTGCTTCTGCGCGCGGGTGCATCCGGTCGGCGATCCTCCGTCGCATGATCGTCGCCGGAAGGCGGAGATCCGTCGGGCCGCTGCCAACTTCACTCAGATACCGGTCGAGGATCCGCATCGCGTCCAGCTTCCCGCCGCGCATCGCGCATGCCTCAGCCATCGCAAGCGTCGCTTCTTCATTGTATGGCTGAAAGCGCAGCAGCCGCGACGCGTTGAGCTCCGCCTCCACCCACTCGCCCTTCACACGGTGGCGGGCGATGATGCCAAGCATCACCCGAGTCATGGAGGCATTCACCTCTGACTTTCGCGTGTCCAGCCACTCGAGATAGGGTTGGGAAAACCGTGGCTCATATGCGGGAAGCATCACGAGAGCGTCGTCGTTACCATTCTCGACGCCCTTCCGAGCTGCGAGAAATTCCTCGTAGTCGATAGAAATTGACTCCGTCGAGAGCGAGAGTCGGCCCTTATCCTTGAGATCGATCGGAAAGCCAACCCGACGGAGCTTGAGCAATGTTTGCCGCATCCGATGCGCGGCAATGCCGTCGGACACATCCGGCCAGAGCATCGCCTGCATCGTTCGCCTGCTGACTGGTTCGTTTCGCTCGAGGATCAGGTAGAGCGCTGCCGCAAAGATGATCTCCGATGCAGGGTCTATTCTCGCAAGCGGCGTAGTTATGCTTGCATCGCCCAGCGCACGGAGCGCAATCGCTGAACCAGGCGTCTTTGCCATACCATAGAAGGTACGGCGGAAGCGTCAGAGAAGCGTCAGCGACAATAAAAAACCGCCGCTTGTGAGAGCGACGGCGCCAAATCCGACTGTAAGCCGCTATCTCTACTTCAGCTCGAACTCCGCCCTCTCTTCTACGGGATGATTCTCGCTCGCCAGAATCGCAACCGCCGTAAATTTCCCATGCGCATTCGTCGCCGTCCACCGATCTGCGAACACGGCGTTGTCATGCGACTTGATAAGCTTGTTCTGCAGCGACTGCGTGAACATCCGCCCCGCACTCCAACGCCACACTTCCTTTCCACTCGCGTCAAGCACGAAGAAGTCGTGCGTCATTCCACTCGGGAATCTGAGCTCCACCATCCTGTTGCTGTTGTTCCTTACCTCGAGAGCGAAGTGAACTCCGTCGCGCACGCTGACAGTGAACGACGACGCAAGCGTCGCACTCTCATGATGACGTCCGACTGATTTTTTCGTGGGGTCGTCCTTGTGCGAGGACGAGCTGCTGGCGAATGCCACAGTGGCGGCGCAAAGAAGAAGCGGAACGATGAGACGATTCGACATGTAACCGGTTGGCCGACGCTGGGGCTCGTGCGAGCTCAAGGCATGCTCACAAATGACGAGCGCCAACTTATCAACACCATGACGATCGGTCAATAGCGAAGTAACGGCTAACTTTCTGTCCCACCGACAGTTAAGAATTGTGGATTGTCTTCGGCACTCCTTCGGTTTTGTGACCTCGGGCGCTTGCGAAAAATTTCACAAAGTCTAAATTTCATCACAGAATGACGGACCCAACACCGCGCGGCACCGGAAAAGTACCAGGTCGCACGGATGAGCTGTCCGCTGGTGCTTACGCGGGGCTCGGACTCCAATTCGTCGTCGGAATCATCCTCTTTCTCTACCTGGGAAAGTGGATCGACGCGAAATTCGGAACCAGCCCCGTCTTTCTCATCAGCGGGGTCTTCCTCGGAGGAGCCGGAAGCTTCTACCTCGTCTATCGCAAGCTCGTAAAGGTCCAGAAAAGGGACGACGAGCTGCACGGACGAAAGGAGCGGCAGTGAAAGCGGGCGCTTACTTCGCCGCCGCCACCGCCGGGCTGATCGCCCTCTCGTGGCTCCTGCTCCGGCTCGGGTTCAACTCGCCCGCCGACGGAAAGGCGCTCCTCATGAGCGCCGCGGTGGCGTGGGTGGTTCAGATTGCGACGTTCACCATCGCCCGGCGAGCGGCGCATCGGAACCTGATGGTCGGCTGGGCAATTGGAACGGTGTTGCGTGTGATAGTGCTCGTGCTCTACGCGTTCCTCGTCGCTCCTGCTTTTGGTCTGCCGCGATCCGCGGCGCTCGTATCACTGGTGACTTTCTTCTTCCTATCGATGCTCGTCGAACCTCTCCTGTTGGCACATGATCGCTGAATCGCAGGACATCATCACCCCCCACATCACGGACTCGCATTTCATAGAGTATCCGTGCCTCAAGCCCGGCTGGGCCTGCGAGCTGCAGCTCCCGACATGGCAGCCGATCCACATCGGCCAATTCACGATCGACGTCTCACCGACGAAACACGTCGTGATGTTGCTCCTCGCGGCGACTTTCTGCGTCATCACGCTCCTCCTCGCCGCACGCTCGCACAAGCGCCACCAGGCCGCGGGGCAGGCGCCAAAGGGGCTCGCCAACGGAATCGAAGCGGCCGTCCTCTATCTGCGGCAGGAAGTGGTGCTTCCCAACGTCGGTCCGCACGGCGAGCGCTACGTTCCCTTCGTCCTCTCTCTCTTCTTCTTCATTCTCTTCGCCAATCTCCTCGGACTGATCCCCTACGGCTCGACGGCGACGGGGAACATCTCGGTCACCGCGACGCTCGCGGCCGTGAGCTTCGTGATGGTCGAGATCGCGGGCATGCGTGCCCTCGGCCGGAACTACATCAAGACGATTGTATACTGGCCGAGCGATCAGCCGGTTGCGATGAAACTGGCGCTGACGCCGCTGCTGACGCCGCTCGAGCTCGCGAGCAAGTTTACCAAGCCGTTCGCGCTGGCGATCCGGTTATTCGCAAACATGACGGCGGGACACATCGTCGTCCTCGCTCTTCTTGGTCTCATCTTCAGCTTCGGCAGCTGGTTCATCGCCCCCGCACCCTTCCTCGGCGCGCTGGCGATCATGCTGCTCGAGATCTTCATCGCGTTTCTTCAGGCGTTCGTGTTCGCGCTTCTGACGAGTGTCTTCATCGGGCTCATTCGCGAGGGTGCGCACTAGGGCCAAGCAATATCTGTTTTTGTGTGACGGCCTGGCCCGTCACGCAATCGTACCGCGCTGAGTGGCGCGGGAAGCCCGCTGGGAACATCTCCCGTCGGCGGGCAGCGTCGGGTGGCGCGGACTCCACCTTCAAGTGGTTCGAGAAAATAAGGGGCTTCAAGAATGTCAATCTTTCCGCTGCTTCAGGCCGTGGCTTCGTTCAACCAGAACTACACCGCAGCATGGGCGCAGCTCGGTGCCGGAATCGGCGCCGGTGTTGCCGTGATCGGTGCGGGTATTGGTATCGGCCGGCTCGCCGGCCAGGCGATGGACGGCATGGCGCGCCAGCCTGAGATGGCCGGCCGCATTCAGACGGGTGCGATCATCTTCGCGGCGCTCATCGAGGGAGTCGCGCTGTTCGCGATCGTCATCGCGTTCCTGATCCAGGGCAAGTTCCGCCCTTGAAGCGCGTGATCGTCGATATCCACTCCGGCGCGCCATCGACGCGGCCGGAAGGCGTCACGCCCGGCGGTTCTAGCCACGCTCAAAGGGGCCCGCGCGCAGTGCGCGGGCTCCGACCAACGTCATCACAGTGAACCGATAAATGCACAATTTTCTTCTGTTGATGCTCCAGGAAGCGCCGGCCACCGAGGCGAAGGGCGGTCTTCTGTCGCCGCACGGCGGGCTGATGTTCTGGACGCTTGCGATCTTCCTCGTCGTCTGGTTCATTCTCTCGAGGTTCGCGTTCAAGCCGATCACCGCCGCTGTCGAGGCGCGCGAGAAGGCGCTCGACGAAGCGATCGCCGCCGCGAAAGCCGACCGTGAAGAGTCGGCAAGAATCCTCGCCGAGCACCGGAAGCAGATCGACGCCGCCCGCGGCGACGCTCAGAAGATGATCGCCGAGGGGCGTGCGGTGGGCGAGAAGCTCCGCGCGCAGATGGTGGAGGAGACGCGCGGGCAGCAGCAGGAAATGCTGGAGCGCGCGCGGCGTGAGATCGAGGCGGAGGAGGTCCGCGCCGTTGCCGAGCTGCGGCGTGAAGCCGTGGATCTTGCGATCGCGGGAGCCGGCAAGGTGATCGAGCAGAATCTCGACAACGAGTCGAATCGGAGAATCGTCGAGAAATTTCTCTCGTCAGTTCCTGTGACGC
>JAHFCS010000179.1 GCA_023249395.1 Gemmatimonadota bacterium | reverse complement strand
CGGTCCGCCGGGCGACGGACTGTTGACTCAGCTCGGCGTCGAGTTGACGGAAATAGGCACGGTGCGAACAGATGACAAACATCGCACCAGCATTCCGGGTGTATTCGCCGCAGGCGACGTTCGTCGCGGCGCGTCGCTCATCGTGTGGGCAATCCGCGAGGGGCGCGATGCGGCGGCCAACATCGATGCGCACCTGGGCGTGTCGTAGGATCAGGGCGCGAGGCGCGCTCCCGTCTTCGCGTCGAACACCGCGTTGCGCAGGAACGCCTCCGATGTCCACGGCGGCGGGGCTCCGCCCAGCCATTTATTGAACCACTCGAGATGCGCAGTATAGTAGAGCGCCATCTCGTACCAGCTCGGCCAATGTCCCGCGTTCGAGTAGACGACAAGCTTCGACGGGATTCCACGCAGCTGTAGATCGGTGAAGAATTCGAGCGACTGCGTGTACGGCACTCGGAAGTCCTTCTCTCCGGTGAGGATCAGAACGGGCGTCTTGAAGTTCTGGCTGTAGCTCGAGGGCGACACCTGCTCGTACTTCGACGTCTCCCACGGCTCTGCCTTCAAGTCCCATCGCGGGAACCAGAGTTCCTCGGTCGCGCTGAAGAACGAGCGCAGGTCATAGAGACCCATCATCGATGCGATCGCCTTGAAGCGGTTCGTATGTCCCTCGAACCAATCCATCATGTACCCGCCGAACGACCAGCCCATCGCTCCCATGCGAGTGGAATCGACGTACGGCAGCTTGGCGACCGCGTCGGTCACCTTCATCAGGTCCTCGAATACTTTCCCGCCGTAGTCGCCGGAGATCTCGGCGGTAAAGTCCTGGCCAAAGCCGGTGGATCCGTGAGGGTTGGAAAAGACCACGACGTATCCCGCGCCCGGGTAAACCTGCCAGTCGCCACGGAACGCATCTCCGAAATTGCCCTGAGGGCCGCCGTGCACATTCAGAATCAACGGGTACTTCTTCGACGGATCGAATCCGTGCGGCTTCACGATGTAGTACTGAACCTTGGCGCCGCCGGCGCCATCGACCCACATGGCTTCGGCGGGGCGAATGTCCACTTCAGCGACAAGAGCATCGTTGAGATGCGTGAGCCGAGTAGGAGGCTGCGCGCGGCCGCCACGCAGCGAAGCAACGTAGGCCTCTGCCGGCTCGCCGACGGAGCGGCGAATGTAGAACATCCGCTGCTGGTCCGGCGTGACGACGAATGCATCGATCGTCCCGCCCGTGAGCACGGTCGTGACCGTCCCCCTCGCGACGTCGAGCTTCCGGATGGGTGTCTCGCCGAGCGCCGGGCCGGTGAAGTAGATGGCTTTCGAGTCAGCGCTCCAGTCGAAATCGTCGATCCAGTCGCGATACGACTCCGTGAGCACGCGGGTGGTTCCGCTTGCGCGATCGTACAGCGCGAGACGGAAAAGATCCGACTCGTATGCGGGCACGACCTGCATCCGGTACGCGACGTAGCGGCCATCGGGCGAATATTTCGGTGAGTTGTCGTACGCCTTGTTCGCGGCGGTGATGTTGCGCGGCTTCGCCGCCGGATCTGTAAGCGACAGCAGCCAGATGTCGGCGTTCGTGGAGACGGCGGGGACCGAGTCGGGATTCAGCGCGAAGGCCAGCTCCCTGCCGTCGGGTGAAAGTGCATACTGCACCGGCCCACCCAGCTGAAAGGGCGGCGCGTCGATGTCACCCGGCGTGAGATCGCGCACCGCTCCCGTGCCGACATCGGCGATCAAGACGTGAGTCCGCGTGCCGTCCTTCCATCCGCTCCAGTGGCGGAAGAGGAGCGCGTCGGCGATGTGCGCCTTGAGTGGACCTTTCTGCCATCGCTCGGCGGTGCGGCGGTTGCACGCGTCGTCGCCGTTGCATTCCGGATAGACATCGCTCGAGAAGACGATCCGAGTGCCGTCAGGCGACCACACCGCATCCGAGACGCCGGTACCGATGCGTGTCACCTGTCGGGAGGGTCCCCCTGCCGTCGGAATCACGTACAGGTTCTGATCGCCCGCGGAATCTGCCACAACGACGGCAACCCGTTTCCCATCCGGAGAAAAGCGCGGAGACGACGGGTTCGTCGTGTCCTGAGTCAGCAGTCGCGCCTGCGAGCCGTCGGCGCCGGCGATCCAGATCTGGCTCGTGCGCTTTGCGCGCGGCAAATCCTGGGTCCCGACGGTGTAGAGAATCGTCCCGCCGTCAGCGGAGACCGCGAGGTCGGAGATGCTCTTGACGCGGTATAGATCGGGGATTGTGAAGGCCCGTTTCTGGGCAAAGGAGGATGAGGACGCTGTGAAAACGAGAAACGAAAGAACCAGGAATCGTTGCATTGGCCGATTGGTAGCGGGACTAAACAGCCGGGGCGGGAAAAGCTACGCGGAACGTTCCGCGACGCTACCAGTGTCCCGCTCCACCGCGTCGAGCACGCTGCGAAGACTCCGTTTCACCTCGTCCGCCAGCGGGCGAATGGCCTCGTTGCCAGTGAGGGAGAGCGCTGCGACCGGATCGAGGGCGGCGACCACGCTTCGCCTGGGATCGTCGGTGGCGTACACGATGACGTTGCACGGCAGGAGAAGACCGATGTCGGTTTCCGCCAACAGAGCCTGATGCGCGAGAGCCGGCATGCAGGCGCCGAGGATCACATAATCGCGGAAAGGAACTTGCAGCTTATCGCGCAGGGTCGCGGCGATGTTCATCTCCGCCAACACGCCAAAGCCCTGAGCGGCGAGTGCGGCCTTGGCGCGTGAGACGGCGTCCGCGAACTCTGCGGCGATCGTTGTGCTGAGACCATAGGGAGTGGTTTGCTCGACCATTGAAGGGACCGGTTAGGGAATTGGCGTGCTTGCAATCGTATTGCTATACTACTATATTACTGTATAGTGATGTATAAATCAATCCGGGAAGCCCCATGCGTAAGCTGGCGTTCACACCCGAAGTGCTCGAGCTGATCGCAGAGCGATTCAAGGCCCTGTCCGAGCCGGCTCGGCTTCAAATACTGCAGTGCCTCCGGAGCGGTGAGCGCACCGTCACCGAGCTCGTAGACGAGACGGGATTCGGGCAGGCGAACGTGTCCAAGCATCTCCAGCATCTATTCAATCTCGGCTTCGTTCGGCGGCGGAAAGAAGGTTTGTTCACGTATTACTCGCTTGCGGGCAAAAGCGTCCTCCAGCTCTGCGACACCATGTGCGGCCGGCTGGAAGCAGAGATGAAGGTGCGAAATCGGATGCTTGCCGGCTGACCACTTTTTTCGGAGATGTCCATGACTGCAGTCAGCGCGCTTACACCCATCGTTATCACTCATGAAAGCGGCTTGAGGTTCGGCGCCCAGGTGCGCTCCCATCACATCGTTGTCGACCAGCCGAAGAATGCGGGCGGCGGAGACGCGGGCCCCATGCCTCTGGAAATGCTCGGCGTCTCCCTCGGGACGTGCGTCGCGCTCTACGTCCAGCAGTTCTGTCACGCACGCAAGCTCCCGTACGAGGGCATGCGCGTCGAGGTGGAGCAGCACGGAGCAAGCAATCCGGCCCGCATCGCCGAATTCGTGGTGCGTGTAATCCTGCCGACGGAGCTGAGTGACCAGCAGATGGTGATGCTGGAGCGCGCTGCGCGGAGCTGCCCGGCGCATCACACGCTCGAGGCGGGGGCAAAGATCAGCATCGAGTTTCAGATGCCCGTCACGGCGACAGTGTAATCTCGGGCTCCGGGGTTGTTTTGATGTCGGGCGATCACCCCATCGGCGGAGCCGCGTACCAGAGTACAGCACAGAAGTGGCAAGCGCTTCCTGCCGCAACGAAGCCATGCCAGACGGCGTGTCCGTATCGGATACGCCCGTCGGTTGCGTAGAACACGACGCCGGCAGTGTAGCAAACTCCGCCGGCGAGAAGCCACACGAGCCCTGCCGGCGAGACATGCGTCATGAGCGGCCGAAGCGCGAGCACTATGAGCCATCCCATGCCGAGGTAAAGCGCAGTCGAGAGGCGTGGAAAGCGGAAACGGTACACGCACTTGGCAAGGATTCCGAACACCGCGAGCGCCCAGATCGTCACCAGGAAGGTCCACCCGATCGGCCCTCGCAGTGCGCCGAGGGTGAACGGCGTGTAAGTGCCGGCAATGAGCAGATAGATCGCTCCATGGTCCAGCACCCGCAGCACGCGCTTGGTTGCCGAGGCCGGCATTGCATGATAGAGCGTGGATGCAGAGTACAGGAGCACGAGTGTCGCGCCGAAAACCGCCCCGCCAACGAGCTGCCACGCATCACGCGGGCCCGAAGCGGCGAGCAACAGCACCGGTATCGCCGCCAAACTGGCGAGCAGCGCGACGCCGTGCGTGACGCTGTTGGCGATCTCCTCGCCGAGGGATTGGGGCCGACGATCCGTTTCGTTCACTCTAGGATGGTAGTCGGATGACCCTGGCGAAGCGAGGTCGCGACTCTCGCACAGTCAGGCTTTTCCTGACAAATGCGGCCTGATTTCCTCACAGGAGTTTCCGGTCTTAGCTGACGTTTCACTCTTGGCGAAAGAGCGATTCTCATATCGAGATGAGAAACTGCTCTTTGGCTGGTGGCTGAACCATGCTGTCTTCCACCGCCGATTACGCGCTGCGCGCCGTGCTTGTACTCGCCGGAGAAAACTGGCGCAGGCCGCTTCGCGCCGATGAAATAGCGGACGCGACGGGCGCACCACGGAACTATATGGCAAAGACCCTGAACGCTCTCGTCAAGGCGGGTCTTCTCACCAGCGCGCGCGGTCCCCTTGGCGGATTCTCACTTGCAGTCACACCCGAGTCGCTCACGCTGGCGCGCATCATCGACTGCTTCGGCGAGCCGAGGCGGCACTCGCGCTGCCTGCTCGGCAACAAGCCGTGCGATTCAAACAAACCCTGCACCGCTCATGAGATGTGGTTGCAAATCACCGCGACGCGTCGCGAGCCGCTGGCGACCACAACGATAGCCGATCTGATCGGCACTTCCATCAGCCGCGCTCCATCGGCGGCCTGAATATGCCGCGATCCACTTCGCTTCAAGAAAAGGAATACTGAAATGACCTCGAAGGATGCGATCTCGACGTCGGATTCGATTGACGGTTCGTGGACGGTCAACGAAGTCATTCGGACTTTCCCCGAGACGGTGACGGTATTCAATGCCTTTGCTGTGGATTCCTGCTGCGGAGGCGACGCCTCTCTCGAGAAAGCGGCGCTCGATGCAGGTGCCGACCTGAGCGAGCTGATCCTCGCTCTCCGCACCGCGGTGGGCGACCCGACAAATCCCGCCGGGACGGGGCGATGAAGTTACTCGACGCGACTGCGGCCGCGCGCGGCGCGGTTGCACCCAAT
>JAHFCS010000178.1 GCA_023249395.1 Gemmatimonadota bacterium | reverse complement strand
GAACCTTCGGTAATTGATGCCAGCCGAAGCGGGCCGTAGTACAATAGGTTGTGCCCGATTCTGACCTCGCCAGCTATCGCGCGAAGCGTTCGCCCGATCGATCGCCGGAGCCCGTTGGCGTAGTTTCGCCCGTTCCGGGCAATCTCTTCGTAGTCCACAAGCACGCCGCAAGAAATCTTCATTTCGATCTTCGCCTCGAGATGGATGGCGTTCTAAGGTCGTGGGCGGTGCCGAAGGGTCCTTCATATGATCAGGCCGACAAGCGCCTGGCTGTAAAGGTCGAAGACCATCCGCTCGAGTACGGCGACTTCGAGGGAATCATTCCCGCGGGTAACTACGGCGCCGGCGGAGTGATCGTCTGGGATCGCGGCGAGTGGGTGCCGCTCGAGGATTGGCGCGAGGGACTCGAGAAGGGGAAGCTCCTGTTCGAGCTCAAGGGCTACAAGCTCCACGGAAAGTGGACGCTGGTGAAGATCAAGAAGACCGAGAAGGAATGGCTCCTCATCAAGGAGCGCGACGCCTACATGAAGTCGCCGGGCGACGTCTTTCCCGAAGAATCTGTCTTGTCGGGACTGACCGTCGAGGAAGTGAAAGCCGGTGTCACTCCTGATGCAGCGCTTCGGAAAGCGATCGAAGAGAGCGGCGCGATTCATTCGCGCGTCGATCCACGAAAGGTCGAGGCGATGCATTGCGAGACCGTCGATAAGGCCTTCACGCGTGAGGGATGGATCTTCGAGCTCAAGCTCGACGGATATCGTCTGATCGCGAGCAAATCGAAGGGCGAAGCGTTGCTGCTCACGCGAAACGGCAACGATTACACCGCGGTTTTTCCGGAGATCGCGCGCGCGATCAAGGCGCTGCCGGCTGACGAGTGCATTATCGATGGCGAGGTCGTTGTCTCCGACGCAAAGGGACTGCCGAGCTTCGCGATGTTGCAACGTCGGGGGGCGCTGACGTCGGCGATAGAGGTCAAGCGAGCCGCGGTCGAGCTGCCGGCGACATTCTTTGCGTTCGATCTTCTCGCATACGATGATTTCGATCTGCGCCCGCTACCGCTCACAAGGCGCAAGCAGTTCCTGGCGGAAGTCGTTCCCAAGCTCGGCCCCCTGCGCGCGCTCGATCACATCGAGACCGAGGGCGAAGCGTTCATGAAGAGCGTGACAGCGATGGGCCTCGAGGGCATCATCGCCAAGAAAGCAGACGAGCCGTATCGCAAGGGACGCTCGGCCCAGTGGCTCAAGATCAAAGCGGAGAAGACCGGCGACTTTGTCATCGTGGGCTTCACCGCGCCGAAGCGGAGTCGCGCGCATATCGGCGCGCTTCAGCTCGCCGATTATGTGAATGGATCGCTCGTGTACGCAGGAAGAGTTGGCACCGGGTTCAACGATTCTCTGCTCGCCGACATGAAGGCGCTGCTCGATCCTATCGTTCGTCGCGATCCGCCGTGCGAGCCGCCCCTTGCCCCGCCTGGCGTTGAGCCGCTCGCCGGCAATGCGATTCCGGAGACGAGCACAACGACGTGGGTCGAGCCGAAGTACGTGTGCGAAGTGCGCTTTCGCGAGTGGACGCCGGACGGTTTGCTCCGTCATTCAGCGTTCCTGCGATTGAGGGAAGACAAGCGCCCGGATGAATGCGATCGGCAGGGATGGAACTCAAATGTGGCTGAGGTTGGCGACTCGGATGTCTCCGCCGCTCCGGAACCTCCCAATCTCATCCCTGCCCCCAAACTCCCCGTCGCTTTTTCTAACCTGAAGAAGGTGTTCTGGCCCGCTGAGGGTTACACCAAGGGCGACCTCATCGACTACTACCGCGCGATATCGCCGTGGCTGCTTCCGTATCTGAAGAATCGACCATTGGTTCTGACGCGGTTTCCGGACGGCATCGACGGAAAGTCGTTCTATCAAAAGGACGCGCCCGCGTTCGCGCCGGAGTGGGTACGCACCGTTCCCATCTGGAGCGAGGAGACGCAGCGCGACATCAGGTACTTCGTGTGCGACGACCTTGAGTCCCTTCTATATGTAGTGAACATGGGCTCGATTCCGCTGCACATATGGGCTAGCAGAGTGGGGTCGCTTGAGCTGCCGGACTGGTGCGTGATAGATCTCGATCCGAAGGAGGCGCCGTTCTCGGACGTGATTCGAGTAGCGCAGGTGTTGCATCGGATCTGCGACGAGGCAGGTCTTCCGAATTACGTCAAGACGACGGGAAAGACCGGGTTGCACATTCTGCTGCCTCTTGGGCGGCAGTTCACGTACGAGCAGTCACGGACGATTGGGGAGCTACTCGCGCGGCTGGTGATTCGCGAGCTAGGCGACATCGCCACCATAACGCGTCACGTGACGAAGCGTGGAGACAAGGTTTATCTCGACTATCTCCAGAACCGGCACGGGCAGACGATCGTAGCGCCATTTAGCGCGCGGCCGTTGCCCGGTGCGACTGTTTCGATGCCGTTGATCTGGGAGGAGGTGGACCAGTCGCTGGATCCTCGAGAATTCACCATCCGCAATGCAGCTCAGCGGATGGACCTCCTCGGCCACGACCCATGCGCTGCGGTGATGGACGCCAGAGTTGATCTGGCATCCGTCCTTGGCGCTCTCGCGATGTAGCTACGCCTTGCAGTCTCAGCGCGGCCAGAGCCACCCGAAGAACCCGGCGGTAAGGAGCGCGTAGATCAGTCCGTCCACCGTCGCCTTGATCGTCGTGCTCCACGCGCGGTGATACCAGATGGACATCTGCCAGAGCGCTATCGAGTAGGCGACGAACGCCACGGTTCCGACGAAGCGAAAGACCTGCAGGTATTCCGTACCTGCAGGCAGCGCGCGACCCGCGACGTACGCCGCGAAGATTCCGACCACGACCAGATAGGCGAACCAGAGCGAGAGACTCTGCCCCATCGACCACGGGCCATTTGGCAGAACCGTCATGATGACGTTCGGCCCCGATTTCACCTTCTCCATGAATTCCGCCGACTTCACGTCGGCGCGGCTGCCCGGCCGGGGAACCATGTAGTCACCCGGTGGAATTGCCAGCGGGCCGAGCGCGCTCCGCACCGCATCTTCGTTGGGCACCGCCGGGTAGTCGCTTTTGTGCCACGGCGACATCATGTGGAGGATCGAGCTCGCGACGAAAACGGCCACCGCCGACAGCAGAATCGGGAGCCACAGCGCGTACAGTCCGGTCATCGGAACCTCCTGTAGTGGGGAACCTTCAACGTCGCACCGTCAGATCCTGACTTGTCGATCTGAAGTCTCGCAGCGCGGTTACTAACTGGCCTGGACGAAGATTATGGCGCGGACAGCGCCCGCTCGCTAGACGGCCCCTCGCCCATCGCTTCTCAACCAGCAGCGCTTTCGACTGCCCTACACTCCAATCACTCGAAATCCGATAGCTCGTGCGCCAAGAGCAAGCGCGCGGTCGTGCGTTGCGAACGTGATCTCGGTCCCCCGTGATTCCCGCCACATGTCGGCAGTCGCGAGGTGAATCGCATCGAGAGCTCCCAGCGGCGCTGTCATCGGCTGTGCGGCTCGGTGAAGAACGGCGCTTGTCAGTTCGACCAGCTCGAGAGCTTCCATCACCAGATATACTGCCTCGCGCCGAACCGCCGTGACCTCCGCAGTCAGATGCCCCCCAAGATGCAGTCGATCGATTGTGCGTAGGCACTCGACTTCGATCAATCCGCTAGCCACCCCCGTCGTTATGCGCTTCCATTCCCGTAGATGCCCCGGTTGGCCAAGTACAATGCGAAGGACGACGGACGAATCGAGATATGCAATCACCTGTCGTTTCGCCGATCCTCGAGCATCAGCTCCACAGCATCCACGTTCAGCTTGACCGGTGGAGGGAGTTTCACTTCGTGGAGCGTCTTGTACGCGTGTACCGGCTCACGAACGACCAGCGCGCCTGATGGAGAGTAGGATACGATGCGCGCGATCGGCTCGTTTCGATCATAGATCGTTACCTCGCCTCCTCTTCGAACGGCACGGAGGTGCTCGCTCAACTTTGCCTTGAGCTCGGCGATACCGACATTTGTCATGGTCACAAGATAGTCACCAATGACCAGATTGTCGAGTGCCCCCTGGTCAATCTGCCGAAATCGCTAGCTTTCCTTACCCATGAGCCACGCGCGATGATCTTCCTGACAATTTTCCCTGATGGCGGCATAGTCTCCGGATGACAGGCGCCACAGGCATCCCCGCCCTGCTCCGCGACGCGCTCGCCGGAGCCTACACCCTCGACCGCGAGCTCGGCCAGGGGGGCATGGCCACTGTGTACCTCGCCCAGGACTGCCGGCACGAGCGACCCGTCGCACTCAAGGTCCTCAACCGGGAAAAGAGCGCCGCACTCGGCGCCGGGCGGTTCGAGCGGGAGATCAAGCTGCTCGCTCGCCTTCGCCACCCGTTCGTCCTCCCGCTGCACGACTCCGGCGAAGCAGCAGGCGAGCTGTACTTCGTCATGCCGTACATCGACGGCGAGTCGCTCCGCACGCGACTTCAACGGGAAGGACCTCTCTCCCTTGACGACACTGTCAAAATCGTCCGCCAGGTGGCCGACGCGCTTGACTATGCTCACGGCGAAGGCGTGGTGCACCGCGACGTGAAGCCGGGGAACATCCTCCTCTCGCGCCACGGCCACGCCCTGCTGGCCGACTTCGGCATCGCGCGCGGCGCGCTCCTCACGCCGGACGCGCCGGGAACGCTCACCCAGGTGGGCAGCGCCGTCGGCACAGCCGCATACATGAGTCCCGAGCAGGCACTCGGAGAGGAAGGCATCGACGGCCGCACCGACGTCTACTCGCTCGGATGCGTGGTTTACGAGATGCTCGCGGGGCGCCCACCATTCGTCGGCGCAACCGCCCTTTCACTGGTCGCCCAGCACGTGGGCACCAAGGCGCCAGACCTCGCCAGCCTACGCAATGACCTGCCGGATTCGGCAGCCAGCGCAGTGGCGCGCGCGCTCGAGAAGGACCCGCGTGCCAGGTTTCCCACGGCGACTGCATTTGCCGAAGCACTGCTCACTGCGGATGCTCGCCCGCGAAAGGCACCCCCGGCGCTGGTGTCCGCGCCGCGCTTCTCGATCGCCGTGCTTCCCATCGCAAACCGGAGCCCGGACCCCGAAACGGAATTCTGCAGCGACGGAATGACTGAGGAGCTGATCAACGCCCTCGCCAAGGTCGAAGGACTGCGGGTTGTCTCGCGCACGTCAAACTTTGCGTTCAAGGGCGGCAACGTACCGGTGGGCGAGATCGGCACCCGGCTCAACGTTGGCTTCGTGCTCGAAGCGAGCGTGCGGCGGGCACTGAATCGACTGCGTGTTACCACGCGTCTGGTTGAAG
>JAHFCS010000177.1 GCA_023249395.1 Gemmatimonadota bacterium | reverse complement strand
AGTCGTTAGCCAGCAGCCCGAGGACGAGAACCGAGCCCAGTATCCCAACGTCTCGCAGACGACGACTCATCGTCATCGGCGCGCGGGGCGGTAGCAGGATGGCGGCCGGCATACTCTTTTGTGGGCTCAGCTGACCAGCCATGTTGTTGTTGCCTCCGCTTCAACTTATGTTCGGATTCCCCGTTGGCGTCAAGGAAGCGCGTAACTTGTCTCAAGTCAAAAAAGCAGTCGTAACGGGTGCAAGCGGGCTGATAGGCCGCGCTCTCCTGGACCTTCTCGTCGATACAGGCGTCGAGGTCGTCGCGATCGACAAGGCTCCAGCCACGACACAGCGCGCACGCGCGCTGGAGCTGGATCTCTGTCGGCCGAACGGCATTTCTGCGCTGCTCGATGCCGATACCGTCTTGTTTCATCTTGCAGCATCGGCTGACGTGAGGGCGTCGGTGGCCAACCCGCGCCACGACTACAGCAACACGTTGTGCGCATTTTTCGAGATACTTGAAGCAGCGCGTGCGACCGGTGCACGTGTAATCTTCCCGTCCACGGCGTCGGTTTTCGATCCCCTTGCCCCGCTTCCCCTCAGTGAGTGCTCGGCAAAACGCCCGTCCTCTCCCTATGGCGCGGCAAAGCTTGCCGGAGAGGCGTACTGCTTCGCCTACAACAAGTCGTACGGACTCGATGTGAGAATCGCCCGGATGTTCAGCGTCTACGGGCCGGGGATGAAGCGCCTCGCCATTCACGACATAATTCGCAAGCTCGAGCGCACGCCGTCAGAGATCGAGATTCTCGGCGACGGATCGCAGATCCGCGACTACCTTCATGTGCGCGATGCTGCACGCGGGTTGTTGACGATCGCAACCCGCGGCTCAGCGGGCGAGGATTATAACCTTGCATCGGGGCTGCCGGTGACGCTCATGGACCTCACTCGCACGATAGCGCGGCTGATGGGATGCCCTGACGTGGCAATTGTCCCGACGGGTGAGTCATTCGTGGGTGACACGCCCAGGTGGTACGCTGCGGTGTCGAAGATCCGCGAAATCGGATTCGAGCCGGCAATTTCACTCGATGACGGGCTTCGCGAAACGATCGACGCTTTGCGATCGCAGTGAGTGAAAATCCGCTTTCAAGGACAATGCATTCTGCCCGGCGCGCGGCCGGACGCGTCAAACGACGACTCTTTCCGTCGCCCGAGGTAGCTGCCTGGCGAAAGCTGCGCACGGAGGCATGGCGGATTCCACGATACACTCCCGGCATGATCGAGCTGATGGGCTACCGCTTGCACTACGTCGATCTGCTGACGGTTGCTCCGCAATGGGACGACACGTTTGTACGCGAGCTGCACGGCTTTCGCACCAGTACTGCATCGCCGCGAATCCTCGACTGCGGCGCCAACGTCGGCATCGTGAGCCTCTACCTCAAGCGCAAATATCCTTCGGCCCGAATAACCGCGTTCGAGGCCGACCCGGCCATTGCCCGGGCGCTGGTGCGCAATGTCGAGGAAAACCATCTGTCGCATGTAGAAATCGTAGCGGCGGCGGTATGGGACGAGAAAGGAGAGGTGGCCTTCACTGCCGAAGGGGCGGACTCGGGCTCGGTCGCGAGTGAATACCGCGGAGATTCCACGAACCGAATAACTGTTCCGACGGTGCGACTGCGCGATGTCCTCCAGGCGGAAGATCAAGTGGATCTTCTGAAGCTGGACATCGAGGGAGCTGAGCACCGGGTTCTCGCCGATTGTGCAGCTGAGCTGGGCCGAGTGAAGGCGATTGCAGCCGAGCTCCATGACTTCGATCCGCGAAAGCGGAAGAATCCGGCAACCCTCGAGCTCCTGACCCGCGCCGGCTTCACTTACGCTCACGGCGGGATTCTCCCGGTGTCGCTGGACTCATCAGGGTACGATCTCCCGGCTGACACGTGCTTTCCGTTCCCTTCCACGAGCTGGGTAGACAGAATCTATGCGTGGCGCGAATGACGGTTGTGCGGGACTCTGACTCATGACCGCGAGCGTCACATGGATGCTTCCGGACAAGCTCGGCGGCGTCTACAGCTTCACCGCCAATCTGCTTCGGCATCGCGAACCCGATGACTTGACCTACGCGGCGATTCTCGCGCGGAACCGACGAGACCCAGACGACCCATCGGACGCTGACCTTCGTGCGGACGTCAGAAGAGTGTCGTACAGCCTTCCCCCCGAGAACTTTCACACGGTGCTGCGGAGGCTCGCATCGAGCTTGCCGTCCGGGCCCGGCGTGATCGTCGCCAACGACTGGCTCAGCCTGGCGATGGCGTCCGGACGGAACACAGGAAAGTCGCTTGTCTACATCAATCACGGCGACTTCCAGCACTATTACGATCTCGCTGTGATGCACGATCCGACGATCGACCTCTTCATCACTTACACCGAGCGGATGCGGCAACGACTGCTCGAACTGCTGCCGCACCGTGAGAGCGAGATTCTTTGCATACCTTATGGAATCGAGATACCGGCGCAGCGCGAGCGCTCGGCGTCAGGGCCGGTCCGCCTGTTGTATGTCGGTCGGCTCGACCGCTCGAAGGGGGTCCTTGACCTTCCCTCGATCGACCGCCAGCTGAGAGAACGCGGAGTGGATGCCGAGTGGACGATTCAGGGGCCAGGG
The DNA here is from genome assembly GCA_023249395.1 of Gemmatimonadota bacterium. Taxonomy (GTDB): domain Bacteria; phylum Gemmatimonadota; class Gemmatimonadetes; order Gemmatimonadales; family Gemmatimonadaceae; genus UBA4720. The sequence goes on along the minus strand of JAHFCS010000177.1, from coordinate 2,741 downwards.
CCGGCCGAGGCTGAGTTGAGGTCGCTGTGGGGAGCCGCGCCGCACGTTCGTTGGCACAGGAGGAGATCCGTAGAGCATGTATTGGGTCAATACCTCGAGAGCGACATTCTGGTCATGCCCTCGCGGGCGGAAGGGTTGCCGGTCGCGTTGCTCGAGGCGATGGTTGCCGGGTGCGTGCCTGTCGTCAGCGATCTGCCGAGTGGCATTCCCGAGATCGTCGAAAACGGAGTGAGCGGATTCAGAGTCACGCCGGGAGACATCGCCGGCTTCGCGGACGCCATCATCGCTGTTGCCTCCAACCGCAGCAGACTTCGATCGATGGGCGATGAGGCAGCCATTCGCATCGAGCGCCGTTTCAACGTCGTTCGCCAGGCACCACAATACCAAAAAGCAATCTCGGCGCTGGCGGACGCTGATCCTCGCTGGTCACGCGCGCGCATCTTTCACGGCAGCTTGCTGGATCGGCGCTGGATTCCCAACATCGTCGTGCGGAGCGCACGATCGCTTCGCCTTGGATTCCGACAACTCAACCGCGGGCCACGCTGAATTTATACTCTCAGCTTACGCGGCCGAGCCTCACCTTGAAGAACCCGACCATTGTCATCTTGAGGAGCATCCATCCATGACGGAAGCGGCTGATGTTGGTCGTGCCATAGCTCCTCGCTCGGTAGCGGATCGGGACGTCTACAACGGTCAGCCCAAGGACCGCCGCCGGAAATAGCAGTTCAAAATCGCCAAATGGATCGAAGTCGCCGAAATCCCGCCGCCATGCGGTGAATCGGGCGTAGTCGTGTCGCGCGAGCAGTTTCGTACCGCAGAGGGAATCTCCCAGCCGCACAGACAGGACACGGCTGAGGGCCTTTGCGAAGATGACATTCCCCAGTCGATTCAAGAAGCGCATTGCGTCGTTCTCCAACGCGTACACGAGGCGGCTCCCGTTGACAAACTCCCCATGGCCTTGCCGGTAGGCATCGTAGAACCGCCCCAGCGACGCCGGCGGCATCGTCAGATCAGCATCGAGGATCGTCAGGAGATCGCCGCTGGCGTGAGCGAAGCCGAGCCGGACAGCGTCGCCCTTCCCTTTCCCCTCCTGGCGAAACGCCCGGATCTTGAAATAGCCCTCGTATTCAGGGACGAGCCGCTCGATTTCTTCCCAGGTGCCATCGGTCGAATGGCCTTCCACGAAGATCACCTCGAGACCCTGCAGCTCGTGGCGCACCGCGCGGAGGGCGTCAAGCGCTGGCTGGATGTTCCCGCGCTCGTTTCGCGCCGGAACGACGACAGTGATCGACGCTTCCTGAACTTCGTCAGTGATCGGGGCAAGGACAACGACCGTCGTGAAGGCCAAATGTCTCAGCAGGGGAACGACAGGCATGAGGGCATTGATGAGCGTTCCGATACCCGCCAGCCTGAACGGCATGTATACGACCGATCGAGTACGTACCAGCCGGAAGCCCGACAGGCGGGCGATGTTGGTGAGATCGGTTGATGTAACGAAGGTGGTCGGCACTTCACCTTCGCGCAGGCCCAGGCGCTGCGCGAGTCGATAGATCGATCTGAAATAGGGATTGTACATAACCGCGATCACGCGCGACGTGGAGCTCATCCGCGACTTTATTTCCGCCAGCGCGGCCTGAATATCGGTCGAATGATTGAGAGTTCCGTTGAGTAGCACGGCCGACCGCCGATCGCGTTCGCCAGTCATGTCAGGGAGTGGCGTGCCCGCCTTGACGGAGGCCTTTTCCGGACACGCGATCAGGTCGAGCAGCAACCCGTCGTCGTGTCGCGCGGGGGCGTATTGAACGACGCGATCGTAGTATCGGGTCAGCGACGAGATCTCGAGACCTAGAAGCGCGTTCGGGTAACGGCGCAAGCCCCTGAGTCTGGTCGTCATTCGACCGCCCGGGGAACGATCCGTGTGAACAGCAGGTCGACGTATCCGTCCGACGGCAGCGAGTCGGGTCGTGTCGCAACCAGGAACGTCCCCGATTCGTCCAGGTCCAGCTCTCCCTTGTTCAGGGTGGGAACCGTCAGCAGTATGTACCCTGCGACCACGAGAATCGCCGCCAGCCAGAGCGGCTTCGACCTGGAGCTCAATTCCAACCGGTGAAAAGCCCGTGGATTCTTTCCATGAACCTCAAAGAACAGACGCAGACTCGGTTCGACGACTCATATGCGGTCTTGACGTTAGTCACGGCGGATAACCGTTGCAACCGGGCGATCGTGGCCGATCCCACCGCGCCTACACTGCACCGGTGGATAGCGATTAACTTGGGGTCCGGAAACCACACCTCCTCTTGGCCATGGTATTCGTGAAGCCACGCTCTCTTAGTGAGCTACAACTACCCTTCCGCGAGGGTTCATTGGTGGGTGTGTCATGACCAACGTCCTGCGCCGCGTGGACAGCGCAGCGGGACCCGTCAAATTGTCTGCATGAGCCTCCCTCTCGTCAGTGTGCTGCTCACGGCATTCAATCGCGAGAATTACATCCGCGACTCGATCGAGAGCGTCCTGGCTCAGCATTTCGCCGACTTCGAGCTGATCGTGGTTGACGACTGCTCGACGGACCGCACGCTCGAGATCGCGAGAGAATACGAGCGGCTGGACCCGCGTGTCCGCGTCGTTACCAACGAGCGGAATCTCGGCGACTACCCGAATCGTAACCACGCGGCGACGTTGGCAACGGGCGAGTTCATCAAGTATCACGACTCCGACGATCTGATGTACCCCCACTGCCTGGG
>JAHFCS010000176.1 GCA_023249395.1 Gemmatimonadota bacterium | reverse complement strand
CCCCGAAAGCGAGGGTCGGCGATCGCAGCCCGAAAGCGATGAAGGTCCCGAGGATGCCGCTAGCCAGCGACAGCATCACAAACGCTCCGGGATTGAGCGGGCTGCCAGCGCGCATCAACTGGAGCTGCAGCTCCCGCACCCAGTCCTTTCCCTTCAGGAGCCGGTTGAGGACGTCGACCTCGCTGATACGCGTGTCCTTGAGGAGCGTCAGCGTCCGGTCGGCCAATTCCTCCGGACGCAATCTCTCCCGTGCGACGTCCGCTTCGGCCAGCGCCCTGCGATTTATGAAGAGATATCCGCCGATTACGAGCGAGATCGTGGCAACGAATATTCCGGCCAGTACCAGAATCACCGGGCGTAGCTCTCCGCGAACATGCTTGTCGGCAGCTCGACTCCGGCCACGGCGAGTCGCTCGCTGAACGCCGGCCGGATGCCGGTCGCCTCGAATACTCCGATGACCTTCCCGTCGCTGGCGATGCCCTGACGGCGGAAGTGGTAAATCTCCTGGGTTGCGGTCACCTGACCTTCCATTCCCGTGATCTCGACGACGCTCACGATACGTCGGCTTCCGTCGGCCAGGCGGCTGATCTGAATGATGAGATCGAGCGCCGACGCGATCTGCTCGCGCATCGCGCGGTCCGGAAGATTGGATCCGGCCATCAGGATCATCGTTTCGAGGCGTGAAAGTGCGTCGCGCGGGCTGTTGGCGTGAATGGTCGAGAGTGATCCCTCATGGCCGGTGTTCATCGCCTGAAGCATGTCAAGCGCTTCGGCGGCTCGAACCTCGCCGACGATTATGCGGTCAGGGCGCATTCGCAGAGCGTTCTTCACCAGATCAGCCGCCTTCACTTCGCCCTGACCCTCGGCGTTCGGAGGGCGGGTCTCGAGGCGAACCACGTGCTCCTGCTGCAAGCGAAGCTCGGCGGCGTCCTCGATGGTGATGATGCGCTGGTCCGACGGAATGAACGACGTCATCGCGTTTAGCAGCGTCGTCTTTCCCGCGCCTGTGCCGCCGGAGATCAGAATGTTGAGACGCGCGGCGACGCAGGCCGCGAGCATCTGTGCCATTTCGTCGGTGAGCGTGCCGTTCTCGATCAGCTTCGCCATCGACAGGTCCGCGCCGAAGCGGCGAATCGATAGAACAGGTCCGTCAAGCGCGAGCGGCGGGATGATGGCGTTGACGCGCGATCCGTCCGGCAGCCGCGCATCAACCATTGGCGACGACTCGTCAACGCGACGGCCGATGCGACTCACTATTCGATCGATCACCGCCAGCACATGTGCATCGTTGCGGAACGCCGCCGACACGCGCGACAGTTTTCCATGCCGCTCGATGAAGATCTCCTTCGAGCCGTTGACCAGGATGTCGCTGATCGTCAGATCCCTGAAAAGAGGCTCGAGCGGGCCGAGACCAGTGATCTCATAGAGCACCTGCTCGACGATGTTCTCGCGGTCCGCGAGAGTGAGCGGAGTGGATTCCTCACGCAACAGCTCGGTGACGACAGCGCGGATCTCGGCGTTGATGATTCGCTCGTCCTTGATCTGCTCCAACGCTTCAAGATCGAGCCGCTCCACGAGCTTCCTGTGGAGGTCGATCTTTACCCGATCGACGGCCGAAAGGACTTCCTCCTCGATGTGCCGGCCATACATCCCGGATGTGACAGCGGCGCCCGGCCCCCGTGGCGCAACCGGTGCCCGTACATCCGCGGGTGTTGGGACTGGAACATCGGGTGTGGCGGGCACGCCTCCATTCTGCCGGCGAGTGAGCCGATCCTTAAGTGACATTTCCGAGCCTCCTTTCCATTCCGAAGAACGTCCGGAAGCGCGACGCGCTTCGAGCGTCACCCGAAGGCGCAAATCCGGCGTATTCTGCGGCCGCTCCTCCCAGCTTCACTGCCAAATCCCGGTAGCTGTGCGCAAGCTTTGAACCGGGGTCGTGGACCACAAGGGGGACGCCTTTCGTGACGGCCGCGGCCGCCAGGCGATAATCGTTGGGAAGCTGCCAGTAGATGGCCCGCTGAAGCAGATTTTCAGCATCCTTTAATGGTAATACGTCGGCTGACTGATAACGGTTGACGACGACGCAAACCTTGTTGTCCGGGTAGCCGAGCCGCCGGCACAGTCCGAGAGTGCGTTGCATGCTCCGAAGTGACGCCACCGTGATGTCGGTGACAAGAAGAACCCGATCTGCGGCGTCAAGCGCGGTCAGCGTGCGCTCGCTCAAGTGGTGCTCGCAGTCGGCGACCGTAACGGCGAAGTTGGCGCGAAGGAGGTCGAGGATCGATCCGATGGTGGCGGCGTCGAACAGCTCATCCGGCTCCGGATTCTCGCTTGTCGGCAACGCCCACACGCCACCCGGCACGGGACTCAGGATCGAATTGAGCAGCTCGGCGTCGACCAGTTTGCCTTTCGCTACCAGATGCGTGAGATCATAGGAGGGCTTGAGGTTGAGAAATACTCGCACGTCGCCTCCGGCGACTACCAGGTCCGCGAGCGCAACTCGCGAGTCGGGCCGCGAGTTCGCGAACGCCTGCGCGATGTTCACCGCGATTGTCGTCGTCCCGAGTCCGCCCTTTGCGCTATATACCGCTATCAGCTCGCCCTTCCTGACATCGCCGAGCATCCGTCGCATCAGCCGCTCGACAGCTCCCGCCAGCTCCTCGGGAGGCGGGGGCGATACCAGAAACTCGTGAATGCCAGCGCGCATTGCGCGCAGGATGAGATCGGCGTCGGGGAATGAAGCGGTCCCAATAATCGATACTTCGAGGTCTTTCCGGATCTCACGCTCGAGAGCGAGGAGCTCCACCGGGAGGATGTCGTTGAGCGGAAGCACTACCAGATCGTAATGCTCCTCCTGCATCCGCCTGAGCGCGCTGTCGCGGTCCGAAACGTGGGTTGCGGCCCGGAATCCGAATCTCGCGAGAACGCTGTCGACCAGATCGGGAGGACCTCCCGCGTTGCCCACTATGAGAGCGCTTCGTTGCATCAGAGAGCGCCCCTCAACGGATAATTGGCGAAGGCGGCTTGTTCGCCGGCTGGAGCTTCTTCTGAATTGCGTCTCGTGCCGGCAGCGCCGTGTCGGGCAGAAGCCTGAGTATGTCCTGTGGACGCGGATCGCGCGGATCTACGAGCACCGGCGTAACGACAACGAGCAGCTCGCTCTCGTTGTTCTGCCAGCGCGTGCTCGAGAAGAGCGCGCCGAGTATTGGTATGTCCATCAGATATGGAATTCCGGTTCGGACGCGCTCCTGCTCGTTGCTGAACAATCCGGAAATGATCATGCTCTGATCTCGCGGAACATCGACGGTGGTCTCGACACGGCGCGTCCGGAGCGCCGGGATGCGAAAACCGGAAATGAGCACCCCGTTGGTGAAGTCGAGGCTGGAAACCTCAGGCGAAACGTGCAGCTTGATCAGGCTGTCGCTCACGATCTCGGCATTGAATTTAAGCCGGATTCCGAATTCCTTGAAGACGATGGTGACCGGAACAACATTGCCACCTCCGCCACCGCCGCCACCGGCGCCCGTCGACTGTATGACAGGGATCGGGATCTCGCCGCCCGCGAGAAACGTCGCCGAGTCCTTGTTGCCCGCGAGAAGATTTGGCTCGGCGAGAGTCCGGGCGCGTCCATTCTGCTCCTCGACACTGAGCAGGGCGAGGAGGTGTTTCGTACCAAAATCGGTTAAAACGGTGCCGAAACCGAGCTCGGGCAGCGTGATCTTTCCGGTCGCCTGGTTGATCGCATTGTCGCTCTGGAAGGTTCCTGTGCCTGCGCGTGTCCCCGCGTTCCGGTACAGGCCCGAAGTGCCAAGGTTGCGTAGAAAATCCCGCCTCACCTCCGCGATCTTGATGTACAGCGCGATCTGTAGCCGGTCGGACGGTGAGTGAACTGCAATCCGGAAGTGCTGGCGAGCGCCGTTGGCGAGCCAGAGGAGAGCGTCGGTCTCACCCGCCGCCTTCGCGTTGATCACTATCTCGCGAGCGCTGATGACGACCACGTCAGCAATCTCACTGTTGGTGATCGACACCTTGGAGATCGTCACCGGCGTAGTCAGCGGATACGCTCGTCCAACCGGCAGGTCAACGCGCGTGATCGGATCCGATTGCAGAGGAATGGCCGTCGAGCCTGCCTGTGCGCGGGCGGAGCCGGCAACTGCCATGGTCGCTGCAATTCCGAGGGCAATGACCGCCAGTTGTGCGGGGACTTTCAGACGAACCTCCCGAAAAGATGTAGTGCGGGTGCGGCGAAGGGATTTCATGAGAGCAATGAAACGGGTCAACGCTTGATCGTCGTATCGAACTTCTGCGGCGTCGCTTTTCCGGCGCGGTATACGTTCACCACTGCCGAATCCGGCGGGGGCGGCGGGGGCGGCGGCCGCTGGATGATTACCGGCGGGCTGACGATTACGCGGCGGGGAGCTGTCTGAACAGGCCGGGGCTGAGCATCGACCGGCACGGCCGTTCCGCCGCGCAGTTGCGACAGGACGTCGATTGACGTGGCTCCGCGTGTCCGGACGCTATCGGGGTCTCCATAACCGCGGAGCACGAGCTGAATCCAACCGGTGTTCATCGCGATCGCCAGGCGCTCAGCTTCATCGGGCGTAACCCCGAGCGTGACGGTCGTGGCGTTCGTCGCTTTACCGGACGCATCCCTCTGGATTTCCGTTCCGACGGAAAGGACCCTCATGTTTTCCATGAAGAGCTTCGCGACCTGCTTGCCGGTAACCTGATCACTCAGGGTCACAAGCACGTCAACGCGACTGTTTGGCTGAAGCAAGCCGCTGATGCCCGCAACGTCATTGATCCGCACCGCCATCGCTCGTTGCCCGGGCGGGATCTTTAGCTCGAGGCCGGGACCCGATCCCGGCGGGGCAAGTCGTCCCGGCACTATCGGCTCACCACTGAACACGCTGATACGAGTTACGCGACCAACGACCGAGTCGAGGCTGGCAAAGGCGCCCGCCGGTATTGCCTGGAGCGGCCACGCGGCAAGCACCAATGCCGTGCGATCGATGGCCGAGCCTTCCGGGATGTCGCGACTTGCGATCACCACTGGCCGCGTCTCGACCTTGAGCGGCCCACTGTTGGCAGCCAGATAGCGGTAGGCGCCGAACGTCGCGATTATCGCGACCGCGAGGGCACCCCAGAAAACAATTTTATATCGTCCACCCATTGTCTATCCCTGCCTGAGGCCGGTTTCGATTCCCGTGAGTTCAATCTTCTACCGGAGAAGCAACCCCGGCAGCCATCCAGCACAGATTGCCCCGATTGCCATGACGACGCCGTAGGGCAGAGCGGGCGCCTTGCTCATAGCCTGTGTCCGCTCCGCGAGGACGCCCGGAAGGGTTGCGGCTATCCCCAACGTCTCGACGGCGTTCCTGAATCCCCGGAAGCGAAG
>JAHFCS010000175.1 GCA_023249395.1 Gemmatimonadota bacterium | reverse complement strand
TCCCTCGCCGGACGGAAAGAAAATCGCCGTCGTGCGTGACGGTGACGTATGGGTCTACGACAGACAGCGATCGCTGTTCACCCGCCTCACGGACAGCGAGCAGATCGAGAGGAATCTGAAGTGGAGTCCCGACAGCAGAGAAGTGTTCTACATCCGCGACGTGCCGCAGTACGACATCTTCAAGCGGGCGGCAGATGGCAGTCGCGCTGAGGAGCTGGTCGTGACGTCGAGCAATGACAAGGGAGGAATGACGATCTCGCCCGATGGCCGGACGCTTCTTTACCAGGACGACACGGGCGGCGACAACAATATCTATTCCACGTCTCCGAATCCTGCGGACCACGCGCAGTCCACTCGAATAATCAGCGGATCAGGAAATCAGACAGGTGCCGCATTTTCGCCAGATGGTCAATGGATCACTTATGTATCGAACGAGTCTGGCCGATCGGAGATCTATCTCGCGCCCTATCCGGTGAATCGAGGGCCGGTTCGGCAACAGGTTTCGGTGGGTGGTGGCGAGGGGGCGGACTGGGGTGCCGACGGACTAACGGTCTATTACATCTGGTCCAACAGGATGATGCGTGTCCGCGTCAATCCTCGAACAGGCGACATCGGGCGACCGGAGCTGCTCAACAAGATCCAACCCGTGCTTGGCTGGGCACCTGGGCCGGACGGACGCTTTCTGGTGGCAAGAGTGGCCAAGGGCAGCGAGAGGCATTCGATCAAGGTGATTCTGAACTGGACCTCGACTCTCACGGACGCGGCAAACCACTGAGTCGTGATGAGCGCTTCCGGAATTTCCCGGGTGAACGAAAGAGAAACGACACCTCAGCGATATAAAACCGGCACTACTCGCCAATAATTCGCCTTTATCTTGTGGCGAATGTCTCGAGCGCTCCGAGCTGTCGCAGGCGAGTCATGAGGTTCAACGCAACGGTCATCCGGGAACGGGGCATGACCTTCGCCGTAGTGATCGTCAAACCCCACGTACTTCGGTCGCTCCCCGAGTGCACCAAGGCTCAACTCGCCTTCGCTCCGGCATTTCCCGGTCTGCCCATCGTCCTCATGACCCAGGATTCACGAGGCATTCCCGCATTTCACGGGCGAAAGGACCTCGTCACGTACCTGGCCAACCTCAATCTCGATGCGATTAGGTGGCACGAATGCGCCTACGGCAAATAGAGCCTTCGGTGATTCAGCCGGACGCGTACGGCAAGCTATCGGGCACCGAAGTAAGTGCCTTGACCGAAGCAACGAATTTCGCTGACAGGTTGGGGGGCGAATAATTGCCAGCTCGCAGTCGTTCGAGGACTGATTGGTACATCAGGGCTCCGTCGTGAACAACTCGAGGCCGGCCTCTGCCGAGGGTCAGGTGACGACTTTTCGTGTGCGAGTCGTAAGCGAACTTCGGGAAGTATTCCGCGATCCACCACGCACCCGTGAGCGATTCGTGCATCGGCTCGGCCCAGGGCCGCGCAGGCACGGGGGTTCTCGTTCGAACGATCTCGAGACGCGCCGGGTCCACCAGAAGACCTTTCGCCTGCGCCTCCGACAACATCCACTCGAAGGTTACACGCCAGAGTCCGCCGTCCTTCTCCGGGTATCCCCCTCCAATGTCGGAGTGAACTCCTGCGAACCAGAGCTCCACGGCATCCTGGCCCGTCACATTACCGATCAGATTCTGACGGAAGAAAGCCCGTCGCTCGTCGAGCGAGACAGCGTGGCGCATCACCGCGACCGATGGATTGGAGTGCGTGTACGGGAACGAAGCCGGATCCCAGATCCAGCCCACCGACGAAACCGTGTCCCAGACGCCGATGAAATGGATGGGGAACCGCCTGTCATCGTCGCCGGGGACGGGGCGGGCAAATGTCCACCTGAAGTTATCGCACAGCTTCCAGTAGTCGTTGGAGTCTTTCCGCAGCGAGCGAAATATTCGCATAGCGTAGGGGAGCAGATGAACGTTGCCTCGTGGCAGCAAACCGAGCGAGTGGAGCATTCCGCCGAGTACGCGCGCGGTGTAGGCGCCGCGACTGAACCCGAAGAGGAAGACCCGATCGCCTGGCTCCCAGGTGTCCATCAGCTGCGCGTAGGCGGTAAAGACCTTGCCCACGATGTCCGTTCCGAACGATTGCGCCATCAGCTCCGAGGCTTTCTTTCCGATGCGCGTCACCATGCCTGGCTCCGGAAGCGTACCGACTCCCGGATCGTAGTAGACGAGTTGCTTGTCGGGATCCTGCGTCGCGACCTGCATCAACCGGACGACGTTGGTGTTGCAGACGCCGAACTCGTTGTTCGTTCCGTCGCAACAGATGACGATGTTTCGTGGCACACTCACTCCGTCGGAAAGACGATCGAGCATAATATGCTTGAGTTTTCCGGAATGCTGGTGCAATAGAATAGAGGTCAGAGCCAGTGTCGAGTGCTGACCTGGGAGGCCAGATGAAGGGATCGATCTCACTCGCGACGTTGATGGTGATGACGCTCTCGGTGACACCGTTGAGTGTGGCGGCGCAATCCACGACGGTACGCCGCGTGCCGCTCCCCGCGACGATCATGACCCGGCCGCGCAGCGACTCCGCTCTGATTCGGCAACCGACCGGACGCATCAACCCCGGCGCGATCACTACGCTTGCACCCGGTGCTGCCGGTGCTGCTGCGGGCACCGCCTTCCAGCCTCCACCGGCACCACCTCCGCAGACGAATGCTCGGATGGCCATCAGCCGGGAGCAGCTCGTGCGAGTTCTGGGCGGATCAACCGCGGGCTTACGCGTCGTTCGCCCCACAGGAGTAACCGATGTTCCTGCTGCGACGGACTCGGTCCGGATTGTCCCGGGAGAGTTGATATTCCGCAAGATGTCGGACACGGCGCATCGCGTGGTGATGACTGCTTCGACGGGCGCAACGTTGCCAACCGAATTGGCGGCCGGTGCTATCTACTCGATGCCTTACCGCTGGCTCACGATCGACTCCGCCGGTGTCCAGCGAATTCTTGTGCCGTTCTTCATCATCACGGGCGGTGGCCTATCGTACGATATCCAATCACGCAAATACCGAGGAGTCGCGCTCGTCGGCGTTGAAGACACGCTGCACCCGAACGATGGTTCCGTACCTCTTGCGCAGCCGCTTCGCCTACAGCTCACGACGACAAGCGGAGGCACTGTCTCACCGCTCAGTCTCGCGATTGGTCACACGAGCCTCGACTATGACTCGGTTCACATCGAGTCATCCGATTCCACGAACGTTCGCATCCGCACAGCCGCCGACCAGGCAGGCGTCGTCATCCGCGTTCCCATACGAGGCATGACTCTCACGCTGATTCCAAACCAGCAATCGCTGGAGGGATTCGGCCTCGCGACGACGGACATCACTCTGACGCTGCCACGCGGCATGGCGCGCGCGGACTCGGCGATGATCTCTTTCTCCGCGACCAGCGCTCCTGTTCGTCCCGCGAGTGTGCTCGTGACCGGAGCCGGAACGTCGACCGTGCGTCTCCGCTCTGGACTCCCTGGAAAAGATACGATCCGGGCGTTCCTCGACGGTGTGCTCGTCGGGGATACCGTGGTAACGTTCAAACGCCCATGGACCTTCCTCGGCGCTACACTAATCGGGATTGTCCTCGGCGGTCTTGCACGCTTTGTCAGTGCCAAGCGCCGGAAGCGTGCTCGCGCGCTTTACTGGGACATCATCAGGGGCTCGCCGTTCGGAGTGCTCGCCGCCGCGGCCAGCGCCATCGGCCTCGACCTGCTGCAGTTCAAGATCGAAGACCCTGGAGCCTGGATCGCCGTAATGGTGACTGCGCTCGTCGGGGCGTGGCTCGGCGCCCGAGTTCTCGATCGCACTGGGCCAGCACCGGCGGCGTGAGCTGAGCTGGGGATATAAAACCGGCAGTACTGCGATAGAAAATCGGCAGTATTGCGCTCTTCGCGATCATCACCGTTCGCATGCTGACCGGTGAAATCAATGTTCGCGGCGTGTTACGTACCAAATCGCCAACCGGCGACGACCCGCTTAGTCCAGCGCGCGTTCAGCTTCTGGTCTTTACGGTTGCGACCGCCGGCACCTACCTCGGCTGGTTCGACTTGGATGATACGCGTCCGTGAGTGGTCGGGCGCCATTGCCAGCGGAATTTTCCGCTTCCGGTAGATTCTCTATTCTTGCATCCGCCACATATCGGTTTGATTCGAGCGACGCGTGGTGCCGTATTGCTCCTCCTTCTTGCGGGGTGCGACAAAAGCTCACCCGTTCCCTCCGCCTCGCCCGGCGGCACCCTCGTAATCGCCATCAGCGCCGATCCCGCCGTTCTCTTTCCACCCCTCATTCTCAAAACCCAGGCAAGGCAGATCGCCGAGGTTATCTACGACTACCTCGCCGTCGTCGGCCCGGGGCTGAATACGATCGGCGACGTGGGGTTCGAGCCGCGCCTCGCCGAGACCTGGAAATGGTCGGACGATTCTCTCTCGATCGCCTTCAGGATTCACCCCAAAGCCCGCTGGCACGATGGCGTCAAGGCTGATGCGGAGGACGTCCGATTCACATTCGCCGTCTATACGAATAAACAGCTCGGCTCGCCAATGGCTGACGAGCTTCGAAACATTGATTCAGTAACGGCAAGAGATTCGGCAACGGCAGTCTTCTGGTACCACACCCGAACGCCCCACCAGTTTCTCGACGCCACGGAGATGATGATTCTTCCTCGGCACATCCTCGAGAGAGTCCCGGCCGATTCGCTGCGAGAGATGGGAACCCGCGCCTCCCCCATCGGCACCGGCCGCTTTCGCTTTCGCAGCTGGAATCGGGGATCATCGGTCGAAGTCGCGGCGGATACCGGCAACTACCGCGGCGCGCCGGGGTTGCGACGAGTCATCTGGAGCGTCACACACGACCAGGCGGCCGCCGTAACAAGACTCATTGCCGGTGACGTCGATTTCTATCCAGCACTCTCACGCGAAAACGTCGACGAGGTCAAAGCGCACAGGGAGCTTCGTGTCATTTCGCTGCCGAGCACAGACTATGGATTCATGATGTTCAACCTCAGGGATCCGAAACAGCACGCTCGCGCGCACGAGATCTTCCGATCGCGTGAATTGCGGCGGGCTCTGACGATGGCTGTCGACCGCAACGCGATGGTGCGAAATCTTTTCGATACCCTCGGACTGGTCGCCATCGCACCGACTGTCCGCGTATTCCCGACAACCGACTCACGTCTGCCGCAGATCCCATACGATCCACGACGAGCGAGCGCGATTCTCGACTCATTGGGATGGGTCGCAACGCCGCCCGGCGGATATCGCAAGCGGAGCGGGCGAGAGCTGGCATTCAATCTCCTCGCCCCGAGCTCGAGCCAGATTCGCATGAGAATGGCGGTCCTTCTTCAGGAAGAGCTCAAGCAGATGGGAGTGCGT
>JAHFCS010000009.1 GCA_023249395.1 Gemmatimonadota bacterium | reverse complement strand
CACGGCATGCGCGACCGGAGAGCTGATCTACGACGTTGCCGTGACGCTCGGGCTGGAGATCACGCCTGAAGTTGCCAGTGCGCTTTACGTCGCAGTGCTGACCGACACAGGCGGCTTCCGCTTCAGCAACACCAGCGCGCGGTGCCTTGCAGTCGCAAGCCAGCTGCTGGCGGCAGGAGTCGAGCCCGAAGAAATGTATCGGCGACTGTATGCGTCGCTGCCGATCGGGCGGCTGCATCTGCTCCGCGACGCGCTCGCGACGCTCGAGGTGGATCCGGCATATGGAATTTCGTGGATCTCAGTCGCTGCCGGCGCAGCTGAGGAGTACGGCTTGAAATCTGAGGATCTGGAGGGAATCGCCGAGCATCCGAGGTCGGTCGGTGGGACGCGGCTGGCGATTTTCTTCCGCGACCTGGGTCACGGAAAAATCAAGGTTTCGTTCCGCAGCACTGGCAAGGTGAACGTGAATGACTTCGCCAAGCTGTTCGGAGGCGGCGGGCACGCGCGCGCAGCTGGCGCGCTTATCCCGGGGACGCTGGAAGAGGTTCGCCACAATGTCATCGGGGCGGCAAGGGAGTTCGTGGGTGCGGTGGAGGCGGGCTCGAGTAGCCGCTAGACCGCATCGAGTCGCGCGCGCTACCCGTGCGGGCGGTTGAGACTTTGCTCGGTACTGAATCCATCCGGGTAGCGCTTCCGCAGCTTGTCGACGTTCATCACCGCGATCTCGGCGAGCGTCATGCCGATTCCCTTCGCGCCGATTGCGCAATACCACAGAATGTCGCCGATCTCCTTGGCGATCTTGTCGCGCGTCTCATCGTCGAGCGGATGGCCGTGATAGAGGATCTTCTTGACGTGATCGGCGATTTCGCCTGATTCACCGGAGAGACCGAGCGCAGCTGCATCGAGAAGCGTCATCGGAGTTGCCGTGCTCTCGGCGGAAGCCGTCCGAAGCGCGAGTGTCTGATAAATATCGAAGTCTTTCATTTCTTTCGGAATCCGAGCTCCCCCTTGAGCGCCTATAGCTCGACCAGCCCCCCGTATGTCTCAGGTCGCCGATCGCGATAGAACTGCCAGACGTTGCGCACCTCCCTCACCTTGTCGAGGTCGAGCTCTGCCGTGACAAGCTCGGTCTTTTCACGTGACCCGTTGGCAACGAACTGTCCCCGCGGATCGCAGAAGTAGCTCTGACCGTAGAATTCGCCGATGTCCCACGGCTGCTCGTGCCCGACGCGGTTGATCGCACCCACGAAGTACGCGTTCGCAACCGCATGCGCGGGCTGCTCGAGCTTCCACAGATACTCCGACAGGCCCGCGACTGTCGCCGAAGGATTGAACACGATCTCCGCACCATTCAGTCCCAGCGCACGCGCCCCCTCGGGGAAGTGACGGTCGTAGCAGATATAAACGCCGATGTCGGCGTACTTCGTCCTGAACACCGGGTAGCCGAGGTTGCCGGGCTTGAAGTAGAACTTCTCCCAGAACCCGGGCGCGCAATGCGGGATATGGTTCTTTCTGTACTTGCCGAGGTATGTGCCGTCGGCGTCGATCACGGCGGCGGTGTTGTAGTACACGCCCGGCGAGTCCTCCTCGTAGATCGGTACGATGATGACCATGTTGTGCCGCTGCGCCAGCTCCTGCATCAGCCTGGTCGTCGGACCATCGGGAATCCTCTCCGTCGCTTCATACCATCGCGTCGTCTGCTCGGCGCAGAAATAGGGGCCGGTGAAAACTTCCTGCATGCAGATGATCTGCACGCCCTCGCCGGCTGCCTTCTCGATCAACGGTATGTGCTTGGCGAGATTCGCCTCGCGGATGGTGTCGAGCGGCTCATCCGTACCGCACGCGTGTGTTGCCTGAATCAGACCGCATTTTACGACTCGGGGCATATCAGCTCTCGGTAATGGGGTGGCTCCACGCGGGACTGTCGGTCACCGCGTGCGCCCTCACACGCATTAGAACCAGATACAGCACGAAACTCAAGCCGAACGTGACGAACCAGGCGTATGTATACAGCTTGTCGAGGAAGGTCGGATCGGCCACCTGACCACCTGGTGTCGTTGCCGCGCGAATGAACCCGGGCACAACCGGGAGGACAGCCAGGACGAGCGCCGCGATTGCGCGCCAGTTGACACCGTTGACATACGAGTAGCGTCCGTCGGTGAGGAAAAGGTCGCGCACCGCGAGCTGTTGCCGCCTGACGATCCAGTAGTCGGCGATCAGAATGCCGCCGAGCGCGCCCATCAGACTCGAGTACCCGATGAGCCAGGTGAAGATGTACGCCGCCGCATCGGAGTAGAGCCGCCATGGCATCATCAATATCCCGACGACGGCCGTGATCAGGCCCCCGGTGACGTAGCTGATGCGCCTCGGACTCAGGTTCGAAAAGTCGTTCGACGGAGAGACGACGTTTGCGGCCATGTTGGTAGTGAGCTGCGCCGCCAGGATGACGAGCGCGCCGAAGATAATTACTCCGGGCGCGCCGATACGACTTATCAGCTCGACAGGATCCCAGATTGCTTTGCCGAAGATTACGATCGTGGCGCTCGTCACCGCGACGCCGATGAATGCGAATGCGGTCATCGTCAACGGCAATCCCATCGCCTGGCCGAGTATCTGCGACCGCTGGCTCTTCGCATAGCGTGTGAAATCCGGGATGTTGAGACTCAGAGTCGCCCAGTAGCCGATGTTTGCCGTGAGGGCGGCGGGGAAGAGAACCCAGAAGGGCGTCGTGCCCTGGCGCAGCCGGGAGGACTCGGTCAGGATGTGGCCGAGGCCGCCGCCGTTCCTGACTCCCCACCACAGGAGGATGGCACCGCCCGCGAGCAGCAGCGGTGCGCTCCAGCTTTCGAGAACCTTGATTCCTTCCGTTCCCTTGAGGATGATCCCGACCTGTATCAGCCAGAAGAAGCCGAACGCGATCCACGTCGATCCTGGCACCGTCGCCCAGCCCGACCACGCGGCTTTCAGAAGCGCATCGAGTGCCAGCCCACCGATCCACGTCTGAATTCCGAACCATCCGCAGGCGACGATCGCGCGCAGCATCGCAGCGACATTCGCGCCTCTTACTCCGAAGCTCGCCCTGCACAGCACAGGAAAGGAAATTCCGTACGTCGTCCCCGCGTGAGCGTTGAGGACCATCGGCAGAAGGACGATCAGATTACCGAGTAGAATTGTGCCGAGCGCCTGGTACCAGGTCATTCCCTGTTGCATCAAACCGGACGCGAGAGTGTAGGTCGTAATGACGACGCTCATCCCGATCCAGAGAGCGGCGATGTTGTAGGTGGACCACGTGCGGCGGGACATCGGCGTGGGTGCCAGGTCGCGATTCCAGAGGGGACTGTGGGATAAGTCCGATACGTCTTCAGATTCGGCCATGGCTCGTTTCGAAGGAGGATGCTGCCCAAGAGCGACGTTCAGTATCACATCGCGGCTGTCATCGTCAAGAGGCTTGTTGGGCAAAGGCGAGGATCAGAGCGGAGTCACTGCAGGAGCGCGGCTACGTCATACATGCCGCGTTCGCTCGCACAGTCAGCCGCAGTCTTGCCCTCCTTGTTGCGGAGCGCCGGGTTTGCGCCATGCATGAGGAAGAGCTGGACGATCTCGATTGCTCGGGCCTCATCGTCGGGAAGCCACATGAGCGGCGTACCGTATTCGCGGCTCACGACCTTTGCCAGATTCGGCTCGGTGCTCAGCACGTCGCGCACTCGCTCGACGTTTCCCGTAAAGGTGAGGTTCCACACGTCGCGGCTGAAACGCCCCAGCAGCTCGATCATCCCGCGCTTCTGCGCGTAGACGGCGGTGTCAAGCGGGGTGTTGCCCCAGTTCGTTTCGACGGGGTCGATCTCGGCGCCGTGCTCGATGAGTAACGCGGCAACACGAGGCGAATCGTCGTACGCCGCCACGTGCAGCGCCCGCTGGCGTCCCTGCTTTGCATCCTCCACGTCTGGAGACACACCGAGCTCGAGCAGGAACTGCACGACGTCAACCCGATCGCGCTTCGCGGCCGTGTGCAATGCGATGTGCGATTGCAGGTACTCCGGGTGCTGCTCGAGCATCGAACGCACCGTGGCGTGATCGAGCCGGAAACACGCCACCGCAAATGCTTGTTCGTCCTCGAGCACGAACCCGCTTGGTGTCGCGCCAAATCGAACGAGGAGGTCCGCCATCTCGGTGAAGCCGCGGCGCAGCGCTTCCTCGTGGAGGGAGCGTTTTCCCAGCTTCGGATGAGGCGGCAGCGATGGGTTGGGGCTCGCGCCATGCATCAGAATCCAGTCCGCCAGCTCGAGATTGTTGTTCGAAACGGCGACTGTGAGCAGATAGCGCGCTCCCAGTCCGTAGCCGCGCTCGTCGATCATCGACCACTCGGGGTCGTCCCAGTCGGCTCGCCGGCCGATCTTGATCGTGTGCGCGTAGATCATCTCGAGCAGCCAGATGATGTCGCCGTGAAAGTGAATGTTGTAGAACACCTGCATGTCGTACGGGTCGGCGCCCCGTTCCAGCAGCAGCTGCACAAGCGCATCGCGTTGCGGGTGGGGCAGGCGATTCTCCTCGCCTTCGCCGATGGCGCCGACCATTGGGGTGTAGAGACTATCACCGGCCATGAAGTACGCCATCGGGCCGGCACCGTGATCGAGCAGTGCGCGCGCAATGGCGACTGCGTTGTCGTTAACCTCGGCGAGTGAGAGTCGCGTGAAGCAGAGGTAGAGGAGAGGCTCCCAACCCTTTGCACCGCCTCTCTCGTTTGCGGCTTGCGGGTTATCGGCAAGAACTCGCTCGACTTCAGCGAGATCGCCGCTCACGACCGCGGTGTAGATGCTGTCGCGTGCGATCTCGGGGTGTCGAGCGAGGATGCGCTGGGCGGCGTTGCGGGCGATCGTATGCGCGGCACCCGTCCTCACATGGTGGTCGGGGCACGCGTACGTCAGAAACCGCGCGACCCGCTCAGCGTGGTCTTCAACGTTCCGTACTCTGCCGGTCTCGCTGTTCATGGCGTTAAGCTAACGTCAACCGAGAGACCCACAGCGGCGAGCGCTCAGAAGCGCAGCGAATCAGCCGCTAGCGAAGCACTGCAGCCTTGAGCCCTAACCAAGCCGCCAGAGAAACTGAACGTCTGGGGATGTTACCGGCGATGTCAAATCCTGGGGAGCTGTCACGATGCCTCCTTTCGACTGAGGTTGGTAACTACGGTTGAAATACGAGATCCCCCACCTGCACCGCGTCTATTATGGAGAGCAGCCAGGCCTCGCGCTGCTCGTGGGACGCAACACGTATCGTCTCCGAATCCCTCGTGTAGCCGTGCCTTGCCAGGAAGTCACAGAAGCTCACCTGAACTTCGTCTTCGCCTGACGCCACCAGAGTTCGTAATTCGGCAAGCGACTTCAGCCAGCAGTTGTTGCAGCGGTAGGTCGTGAGAATCTTCTGCATCGTCGGATTCCAGTTCGGAATCACATGCGCGTCGGCTCCAGAGCAGGGAGTGTAGCAGGACGAGCAAAGAAGGCTGTATGGCGGATCGTTCTCTGTCAGGAGGTCTCTATCCGGTCATGGTGTGGAACGTTCCGGCGCTAGAGGTACCGTTCTCGGAGAATCTTGCTGTGGTGAGTCAAGTGCCCCGCGGCAATCCAGGCAAGGGCACGCACCGTGAATGGATTCCCGCTTGCGATGCCGCGACGGTCCCACGCGTTCTCGGGAAGATTCTGAAAGAAAGCGAGCGTCGCAGCGCGAACGGCGCGGAACTCGTCCACATGACTCGCCCACGAACGCTCATCCGCCCCCGCCGTCGATACGGCGAAGTTCTGGTCGAAGCTCGGCAGCGGATCCTCGAACCCACGCGCAAACCAGAATGCGCGGAATACAAACAGGCGCTCAGTGTCGTTCACGTGGCTAACAAGCTCACGGATGGTCCATTTATCGGGCGCGTAGCGGCGCAACGACCCTTCCTCGGAGATGCCGCTCAGCAGCGCGAGCGTCTCAGGGAGCTGAGCCTCGAGGATCGCGCAAATGTCGCCATCAGGGACCTGGTCGATGTACGTGAAGTAATACTCGGCTGCCTCAGTGCGATCGGGAGCTGTATTCATCGTGGGCGGAACCTCAGATTGGCGGTTTCAATTTTAGCTCTACTGCTTCCGCTGCCTTCCGGTCTGCCTCCGTCAGGCGCGGGTTGAGCTCGAGCGCTGTGCGGTATGCTGCAATCGCTGCGGCTGTGTCGCCCGCGGATCGCTCGGCGTCGCCAAGGCGGGCGAACGCAGCATGCGATTTTGGAAAGAGGTTGGTCGCCAGCGAGTGCAAAACCACGGCATCCGCTGTTTGCTTCCTGTGCATTCTGTCGTCGCCCAGTGCGAGGAGTGGGGCTTCAACTAGGTCATATTCGCCAAGGCGCCCGGCGTCCTTCCAACCGATTACCATCGCTGCGATGTCATGCGCCGACCGGCCGGCTTCGAGTGAGTCGCGGACGACGACGACAAGCGGAAGACGCACCGCCGAAGTGAGAATGAGACGGTCTCCGGCTGGACTCACGACGTATGCAGCAGCGTTGCGGATCTCGGGATTCGCGAAGGTCGCAACGCTGCGCCACGCTTTGTCGCCTACGGGTCGTCGCGCGTAGAGGACGTTTCCCCTGGCCATGAGAATCATGTTGTGGCCTGGAATCCAGGCGTGCACGGTGCGTCCCCGTACCGCAGGGAAAATCGTCGTTATGCGCCGAGTCGCCAGATCGATACGCCGTATCTCGTGGCGGCCGTTCGCCGTGTCCACGCGCACGTAGCTGAGTGCCCGCACGCCGGGAATCCGCTGCGAGGGAAGAGCAGGGACGCCGCTGTCAACGTCGGTTATCGTTCCCGCGCGCGGATCGAACAGCGCGAGCGTAAAGCCTTTTGACTTCGGTCGCGTGAGAGCGTACAACCCTCCGGCGAGAGGAGTGTAGTAGCCAGTCGTGTCGGGTCCGGGGAGAACGCCACGCAGCGGAGTCCCGTCGGGCGCGTATACCCACGGCCCGTACTGCCTGAAGAGCGTCGCCGGCACCCATCGCACAGCGGTGTAGTTGCCGGCCGCGTCTACCGTCGGAGAGTTCTCGTTCTCGGGCGTGCGCGTCACTCGGGTTTCGCGCCGGGTGCGCAGGTCGAGCCTGTAGATGTCGCTCCGCGCATTGCTTCCGGTGTCGCGAAGCGCGCTGAACACGATGGCCCTCCCATCTGGGGTGAAGGACGGCTGGCTGTTCGTGCCGTCGTTGTGGGTGAGCTTCTCGGGTTCTCCGGCGAGGAGCCTGTCGCCTCGCCAGTGGAGCTCGACCGACCACAGATTTACCGGATTCGGCGACTGCGCGCTAACGGCCGTCGAGACTGAGGCGATGACGAGGAAGACGGCGAGCGGGGCCAGGCGAGGTGTCATTGCGGCGGGCAAGGGATCGGAGAAAATGCTTGACGTCCGCAAGTTGCGTTAGCCCACCTGAATCCTACCCGCCGCTTATCGCGGCCAGGATGAGGATGGTGCTTCCGTCCGGGACGGGAGTTCCAAGTCCGTCCAGAAAGCGGATGCTCTCTCCATTCAGAAATACGTTCACGTGCGTGCGAATCTCTCCTCTTTCATCCATCACGCGGTCGAGGACGCCAGGCGCTCGCTTGCCCAGCGACGCAAGTGCCTCCCCCACGGTGGAACAGTCCCCAGCCAGGTCGATGGCGCTTTCGCCATCCACGTAAAGGCCCAGCGCCCTCGGCAGCTCCATCCTTATCACGCGGCAGTTACCGCCGCCTTGACGCAGACAACAGGTGGAAGGCCGTCGGCGATTTCGCTCCAGCTTTCGCCATCGTCACGGGAGCCGTACAGTTTGCCGCTTCGCGTTCCGAAGTAAATCCCGGCGGGCCTCAGAGAATCGGCGGTGAGCGCGTCGCGCAGCACGGTTTCGTACGCGGTCGACTGGGGAAGTCCCTGAGTGAGTGGCTCCCAGCTCTTGCCTGCGTTCGAGGTTCGATACACGCGAAGCTTCGCTTCCGGCGTGCAGCGGAACTGATCTGATTCGAGGGGAACGATGTAGACCGTATCGGCGTCGTGCGGGTGCATCTGCATTGCAAAGCCGAAATCCGAGGGAACGCCGTTGGCGATGTCGTGCCAGCTGTCGCCCCAGTCGTCACTGCGATAGAGTCCCCAATGGTTCTGCAGAAAAAGACGCTCCGGCCGCTCCGGATGATGAACCACCTTGTGCACGCATTGGCCGAACTCAGGATGCTTGTCCGGAAGGAACTCCGCGCGGACGCCCTCGTTTCGCGCGCGCCAGGTACGCCCGCCGTCGTCGGTGCGATAGACCCCGGCGGCAGAAATGGCGATCAGCATTCGCTGATCGTTTTCCGGGTCCACGACTATGGTATGCAGGCATAATCCGCCGCCGCCCGGCATCCACTTCGGCTGATGCGGATGATTGAGCAGCCCTTCGACCGGCTTCCAGCTCTCACCAGCATCATTCGATTCAAAGAGCGCGGCGGGCTCGACGCCGCAATACAATGAATCCGGATCCGACGCGCGACCCGGCAGGATCTGCCAGATCTGCTTCAGCGCACGCCCTGACTCCTCTGGAAAGCGAACGCTCCGCCGCTCAGGGTCGCTCCATGTTTTGCCGTAGTCGTCGCTCATCCTGAGCGTGGGTCCCCAGTGATTGCTGACGCTCCCGGCGAAGGTGCGATGTCTCCCTCCTCGATCGTCGTGAGCCAGTGCGTACACTGATTCACCGGGAAAGTGGGGACCGTCGATACGCCAGTTCTGCCGCGAGCCATCCTCCCGGAAGAGGAAGGCGCCCTTCATCGTCCCGACAAGCAACAAAACGTCGCGCTTTTCAGCCGATGCCTTCGCCTTCTGCGTCATGTTGTCACTCCCGTTGATGCTGCTGTTTCACGCTTCTTAGGCCCGATGTCCACCGCAATCGTGCGCCACTTGCCTTGATTGAAGCGCACCACCGTCAGCGCGCAGCGCGTCGCATGGCCGGCGAGAATAGCCAGCCAGATATCGATCGGATCCAGCGTACTCACTCTCTGAATCACGAAGCACGCGCCGAGTGGCACGACGATCTGCGAGATGATCGAGATGTAAAGCGGACTTTTCGTGTCGCCGGTGCCCTGAAGTCCACCGGTATACGTGAGCGCGACGGCAATCAGCAATCCCGACACGCTCAACACCCGCAAGAGCTGCACGCCTATCGCCACTACGCCTGGCTGATGCATCCCGAATATTGCCAGCAGCTGCCGCGGGAAGAAGAGGAAGAAGATTCCGACGAAGGCCGCGCCGGTAAATGCGATGCGCGCAGCGACATGAACGGCTTCGTTGGCGCGATCGGGATGTCCAGCGCCGAGGTTCTGTCCCGCAATTGCCGCTGAAGCGCCCATGAGTCCGACGGACGTCCACGTTATGAGCGAGAAAAGCTGCCCGTACGAAACCGCGAATGCCGCTTGCGCCTCGGCGCTCTGGGCCAGCGACCCGATGACGGCCAGCAGCAGCAGACCGCCGATATTCATCGCGACTCCCTGAATCCCCGTCGGCAGGCCGAACTTGAAAAGCGACCTGATGATTACCCAATCGGGCCCGAAGCCATGTTTGCGCGGGAAAGAGACGACCCATCCGCCGTGCCATAGCTTCCAGAGGGCGTACACGCCCACTGAGCCCGAAGCAATCACCGTCCCCATCGCTGCTCCGGCGGTGCCGAAAGCAGGGATTGGGCCGAGCCCGCGAATGAGCACGACGTTCAGCACGACGTTCAGCACCGTCATCGTGATGCCCAACACCATCGGAGTTCGCGCGTCACCCGCGGCGCGGAGCGCGCCACCGAGCATGAAGAAGATCAGCATGCCGCTGCTGAAGACCATCATGATGCGCAGGAACGGCAGCGCCTGCGCCTGAACCTCCGGCGCCGCGTTGACGAGCTTGAGCAGCACCGGCGCTGCGAAAACTCCGACTGGCGCCAGGATTCCGATCGAGATGCCTGTGGCCGTGAGGAATGCCTGGTACACGGTCCGGTCGGCCTTCTCCTCGTCGCCCATTCCGACAAAGCGAGCGACGAGGACGCTCATCCCGGTGAAGACCGACATGATGAATACGATGAGCACAATCCAGATCTGCGTTGCGACGCCGATCCCGGCGTTAGCGGTGAAGCCGACGTAGTGGCCGACCATTACCTGATCGATTATTCCCTGGAGACCACCGATGATGTTCGTGAGCATCGTCGGCCACGCGAGCTTCCATACCGCGGGCAGCAGCGGTCCTTCTACGATGGACCGGTCGTACCGGCGGCGCTCGGGGGCGCCGCCAACGGCGGGGATGGGGGCGGGTGCCAGTGCGGGCAGCGCCGACGGAGCCGGCGGCGTCTCCGCCAGCGTGGGAAGATCGGTGGCCGGGCGCGTCACGTCTGCAATTTACAGCGGAATCTCACGTGAATTACCGATGTCTATCGTCACTGAATCCACCCCTGCGGCAAGAACCAGCTCTCCGTCGCGCTCACGCCGCGCGGCCCGGAGGAGGTTGACCGCCGTGTAGAGCACCACGACAACGACAAGGTAGCGGACGGCGGTGAGCGGGAGCGACTTAACCACAAACGCGGCGAACAGCACCGCGGGGATGCCGCCGAGCAACAAACCGACCGAAATCCGCGGATGAAAGCGGCCCGCCTGGATGAAACGCGCGCTGGCGACGGGCATCAGGAAGGCGCACGAGCCCATCATGATGGGGAAGGCCGACGTCGGGTTGAGGCCCAGCAGGCTCACGAGGATCATGCACGGGGCGTAAAGGCCGATCCCCAGCGTCATGAGCGCGCCGAGGACGAAGTTGCCGGCGACTCCAAGGATCAGCCGCCCATCATGAAGCGCGAGCGCTGACCCGCCGCCGGGAACGAGGCCGAGCAACGCCAGGATCATCAGCGTCGCCGCGGCGATAAGCGCCGCGCCCATGCCGGTCTGCACCCGGCGGCGAGGCCAGCGTGCGACAATGTCTGCACCAGTCCACGCGCCGGCCACCGCAGAGCCGATCATCAGGCTGAGGGTGCGGCCGTCCACCGGAACGATGCGGATGAAGATCATTGCCTGCACGATCGCAGGGATGGCGTGGCCAACGTTCAGCGTACCGGGGATCATCTCGTCCGGAACCAGACGCCACTGCCGGAAAATGCTGGTAGTGGTGGCGAATGACCCGATCCCGAGCGTGTCGAAGAAGTTTGTAACGAAGCCGGTTGCGACTCCGGCACGAGTCGGCGTCGCGGGTGCAAGCGATGGCTGCTCGCGCCGGGCGCGGAGCAGGGCCACCCCGAGGATCGCCAGGTAAACGACAGCAATGCCGCCGAGGGCTGTTAGGAGCCAGTTCGTTAGCGTCAAGGTTTGCTCAGCAGGGCTTCAATGAGGTCAGGTCCTCGGAATCTACGGCAAGCCCACCTGGGCGCCATCAAAGACGCACTTTAAGGAATTCGCGGACGTATTGTACGGGTTTCCCCGCTGGATTGTGCGGTGCCCGCACCCTTCTTTCGGTTGACGGCCTCATGTTTTCGACCGCCCGTTTTTGGCGGAGGTGCCATATGGAAGGCGCGATATTCGTTATTCTGCTCGTCGGGCTCGCCCTGCCGATCACGATGGTTATCGCCGCACTCCTGTTCGATGCCATAGTCGCGCTATGGGCGACGTATCGAACATTGCATGATCGGCCTGCTCGTCGGTGACGTAGCTCGGGTTGTAGCCCCGTCTCTGGTATCATCAACACTTCGTCCGTTGTCAGCCACAGTCTCCGGGAACGATCCCTGCAGGTGTGCCTCCCCTGCCGATCGGTGCCCGCAAACAACCAAAAGGAGACTCCATGCTGCTCATCCGCGAAATCTTCTATTGCAAGCCGGGCAAGGTGCGCCCGATGGTCGAAAAGTTTCTCGCGATGGCCAAGCTCAACGAGAAGTTGGGTCTTGGAAGGGTCCGTGTCATGACCGACTTGTCTGCCGAGCGCTACTGGACGGTCGTGTCGGAGATGGAAGTTCCGAGCATGCAGGCGTTCGAGGAAATGATGCAGGGGCAGGGGCAGAACGCTGAGGCCATGAAGGAGTTCGAGACCATCATGAAAGGGTACCACGATCTGGTGGACCACGGCCGGCGAGAGATCTACAAGATCGAAGGCTAGGGCGGTCCGTAACCGCGGCCAAAGCCGAATCGGTCCGCCCGCGCCCCCCCATCCGTAGGTTCAGGCGTGTGGCGCCCAGGATTTTTCGCCGGGCTTATAAGGCACGCATGGATCGTAACGGCCCGGCGACTCTTCGTATC
Organism: Gemmatimonadota bacterium; assembly: GCA_023249395.1. GTDB lineage: Bacteria > Gemmatimonadota > Gemmatimonadetes > Gemmatimonadales > Gemmatimonadaceae > UBA4720. The sequence continues at coordinate 6,720 of JAHFCS010000009.1, read as the reverse complement.
GCTGCGCCTGCGTGTAGCCGATCTCGGACGTGAAATAGCCGAGCAGCGCCAGCTCCTTCATCATGCGGAAGTAGTGCGCGGACGGCTTCTCGGTGACCGCCGTTGCGGCGCCGGCGTTCGCGCCAGGCGCCGATTCCTGCCGCTGATCGCTCAGCCAGGCCAATGACTTCTTGCGCTGCTCCTCTCTGCGAGCGTCGCTGTACGACTTCTGCTCCCGATCGATCACCTCGAGGACCGCCAGCCGCTGCTGCGGCGTCGCTTTCATGAAGGATACGTTGTGCGCCTTCTGAGTTGCGTCGTCGATCGTGCGCATCCCTTTGCGGAAGATCTCTCTGTCGCGCGCGTCGTAGCCGTCGTTGACCATCATCGCCATGAACGCGCCGGTTTGCGCCGCCTTGGCGCCGGGCGTGCTCGTCGCCGGAAGAATGGTATCCGCTACTTCGTCGAGAAACGCGATGTCCTCGGCTGTAAAGGGACCCTCGGGATTCGCCTGTCGCTGCTCACCGCAGGCCGTGAGCAACGCGCTTCCGCCTACCAGCGCCACTCCGCCAAGCAGTGCCGTAACTCGGAAAACGGCTTCGCGCCGAGTGATCAACTCCCGCTCGGTCATGACCTCATTCGAAGGCATCGATGATTCTCCAGTCAGAGGTTATTCCGTTTGAGCTCGTTCACCGCGAAGTCCGCCGCGCGCGCGGTGATCGCCATGTACGTCAGCGACGGATTTTGACACGCCGAAGAGGCCATGCATGAGCCGTCAGTGACAAAGACGTTGGGAGCATCCCACACCTGGTTGTGCGCGTTGAGCACGGATGTCTTGGGGTCGCGTCCCATGCGGGCAGTGCCCATCTCGTGGATCCCCATCCCGGGGAAAGAGCCGTAGTCGAACGGCTCGACATTCTTCACACCGCACTGATCGAGCATTTCGGCCATGTCGTTGATCATGTCTCTGCGCATGAGGCGCTCGTTCTCGCCGGTAGCGCAATCGATCTTCAGCACCGGAAGTCCCCATTTGTCTTTCTTCGTTTGATCCAGCGAGACCTGATTGGCGTGATTGGGAAGCATCTCGGCGAAGGCGGTGGCCCCTATGTCCCAGCCTCCGGGTTGCGACATCGCATCCTTGAACTGCGCGCCGACTCCGAGCTCAGCGACCGCGCGCGACCATCCATCTCGCCCGGCACCACCCTGATAGCCGAAGCCGCGCAGATACTCTCGCTTGTCGCCGAACAGATTTCGGTAGCGCGGAACGTAGAAGCCATTGGGTCGCCGGCCGTAGTAGTACTTGTCGTCCAGTCCTTCGAGCTTGCCTTCTGCGCCCGCGCGGAAGTGGTGGTCCATGAGGTTATGGCCGAGCTCGCCCGAGCTGCTTCCGAGTCCATCGGGCCAGACGTCCGTCGCGGAGCGCATGAGCAGCCACGTGGAGTTGAGCGTGGAGGCGCAGAGAAAAATGACGGGTGCATGATAGTCGATAGTCTGTTCTGTCACGGCGTCGAGGACGCGTACGCCCGTCGCGCGCTTGCGAGCGCGATCGTAGAGAACTTCGCTGACGATCGACAAGGGTCTGAGGGTGAGACGTCCCGTCTTGACAGCGGCGGGAAGCGTGGACGATTGGGTGCTGAAATACGCTCCGTACGGACATCCGAGCCAGCAGGCATTTCGATACTGGCAGTCCAAGCGGTCGGGGAGTTGCCGGGTGAGGTTCGCCACACGTCCCGGGATGATATGTCGTCGCCCGTCGAACAGCTTTCCGAGTCGTCCGGCGACGAGCTCCTCTCCGCAATTCAGTGGCATCGCCGGCTGGAATTGTCCGTCAGGAAGTTGCGGCAGCTTCTCGTGCGAGCCGGATATTCCCGCATGGCGCTCGACGTGATCGTACCAGGGAGCGAGATCCGCGTAGCGAATCGGCCAGTCCGTTGCAATCCCGTCACGCAGGTTTGCCTCGAAGTCGAAGGCGCTCCACCGATAACTCTGTCGTCCCCACGTCAGCGAGCGGCCGCCAACCTGATAGCCACGATACCAGTCGAAGCGTTTGACTTCAGTGTAGGGCGAGTCCTTGTCGGACGCCCAGAAGGAGAGGTTCTTTTCGTTCAGCGGATAATCCCGCTTGAGAACCGGATACAACTCCTCCATCGACTTCGTGCGTCCGCCGCGATGAGGGTACTCCCATGGTCCCTTCGTCGCATTCACGTAGTCCTTGATGTGCTCGACGTTGCGCCCGCGCTCAAGCAGCAGCACGCGGAGCCCCTTCTCGGTAAGCTCTTTGGCGGCCCAGCCTCCGGAGATCCCGGATCCCACGACAATCGCATCGTACTCGGTCTTCGGCATTGAGTCCTCGCTGTCGGTTCCGATAACATGCACAAAATGACGCGCCGGGAAAACCAGTGTCCTTCGAAACGGAAATGACCGGGCCTTGCGGGGCGGGGCGACCCGGGGCAGAGTACGGTCGTAGCCTGACTTACGGAGGGTATGGTGACGCGCAGGTTCCTCGCAACAACCCTGGTCCTTGGATTCGCTTCTGCCGCATCGGCGCAGGAGCACGTTCATTCGCATCCTGGCACTGCCGAAAGACTAGGAACGGTTCACTTCGCGACCTCATGCAGTGCCGCCGCTCAGCCGCTGTTCGATCGTTCGGTAGCATTACTCCATTCGTTCGAGTTTGCCGCCGCGATCAAAGGTTTCAATGAAGTCCTCGCCGCCGACTCGTCGTGCGCAATGGCTTATTGGGGAATCGCGCTCAGCCGATGGAGCAATCCCATGGCAGCCGGCAACCGTTCGCCGGAACAGCTACGGCAGGGCAGGCTCGCCGCCGACGCAGCGAAGCTCTCGTGGGTGCGCGCAAGCACGCGGGAGCGCGGATACATCAACGCGGTAGCTCAGCTGTACAATGATTTCGAGCACCTGGACCAGCGGACTCGAATAGTCGCCTACGAGCGCGCCATGGGTGAGCTCGCTGCACGAGAGCCCGCCGACACTGAAGCGAAGATCTTCTACGCGATTTCTCTCGCCGCTTCGGCGCCGCCGACTGACAAGACATACGCCAATCAACGAAAGGCAGGCGCTATACTCGAGCCTCTCTGGGTAAAGCAGCCGAACCACCCCGGGCTCGCTCATTACATCATTCACAGCTACGACTTCCCCGCGCTCGCATCTCAAGCAGCCGCTGCCGCGCGCCGCTACGCATCGATAGCGCCGTCCGCGGCGCACGCGCTACACATGCCCTCGCACACTTTCACGCGTGTCGGAATGTGGCGGGAGTCAATAGACACCAATCTTCGCTCCATCGAAGTTGCGCTGCGAAGCGAGTCGATCAGTGAGGCACTGCATGCGTCGGACTACGCGGAGTATGCCTACCTGCAGATGCGGCGCGATTCGGCGGCGAAGAGCCTAGTGGAGAGTTTGCCGGCTTTGGCCGCTCGCTTCGACCCCAAAGCAGTCACAGGCGCCGCGCCTGGATCGGCGGGCGTGTTCGCACTGGCTGCCATCCCGGCGCGATTCGCACTCGAGCGCAGGTCATGGACGGAAGCCGCCGCGCTCGAGCCGAAGAGCAGCGCATTTCCATGGGCTGAAGCAATGACATATTTCGCGCGCGCACTCGGTGGATCACACACTGGAGATCTCGTGAAGGCGCACAGCTCGATCGATTCACTCGCGGCGATTCGCGATCGCCTCGCAGGAAAAGAGGCGTACTGGAGCGAGCAGGTCGCGATTCAGCAACTGGGCGCGCAGGCCTGGCTCGACCTCGCTGAGAAACGTCACGACACCGCGCTGACGCACATGCGAGAAGCCGCCACGCGAGAAGATGCCACCGAGAAAAGTGCGGTGACGCCAGGACCGCTTGCGCCCGCTCGCGAGCTGCTGGGCGACATGCTGATGGAGCTTGACAGGCCGGCCGAGGCATTGTCCGAGTATCGCGCCACGCTGCGAAAGGAACCGAATCGCTACCGCGCACTCGCCGGGGCCATGCGCGCGGCCGGCGCGGCGCGCGATCGCGTCACCGAAGCGATCTTCCGGGCCAAGCTTGAAGCGCTGACCGACGTGAGCAAGCTGCGCTGACAATGCTCACAGACGGCCGGCGTCTAAACGCCGCCGGCCGGTCTGCCTTCCCGAGCTTCTCTAGCGTTCGGCCAATACCTCGCCGAGGGAGTCGAGCTGATCCGACCAGTATTGCTTGAGACGATTGGCTGTCTCGCGGTCAGGCAGCTTCGTGTGTGCAAGGGCAACCGAGCTTTTTGATTTCCCTTTCGCGGCGAATCCGACTGCAATGATGCTGCCGTCGCTGAGGCCGAGCCGGATCGATTTCGGCGCGGTCGCAGTGCGCACTTTCACGCCCGCGCCATCCAGCCAGCGCTTACGGACGCTCGCATCCGCCCACGCGTCGAACAGAGTCGTCACGGGCACGTTGAACGTGCGGGACTTGCTCGCCTCGTAGGTGCCGTCGCGCCGCTGCCCGCGGGCGCGGAGCCCCTTGATCCGCTCGTATCCGACTGTGACCGTCTGCGTCCACCATGAAGCGACCTTATGCTTCGAGCTCACCAGCGCTGCGATGTCGCGATGTGACATTTCCTCGGCACGATGTTCGTCGAGCGCTTTCACCCAGCGTTCCCACGTGCAGCCCGTTTTCGCCTTGATCGCCGCGTCACTCATACCCGCGAGTGCGGCGTAGTCCTTCGGGTTGAGTGCCTGGCGCGCTGAAGCAACCGTCGCGGTCGGTGTTCTTTCTTTGGTCTTTCTGGTGATCTGCGCGCGGGCGGCAGTGTAGGCTTCACCCGTCTTTCTCATGCGAGCGCGAACGAGGCGCTTGAGATCCTTATTCTGTGTCATCGTCATGTCTCCCCTGGGTACACCACGGGCCACTCCCCAGCAGCGCGCCATGGTGACGCAAAGGACTGACGATACTCATCCGGGAGTGTGCCCCCCTTTGCCTCGCAAAGGACTCCGGCTGGGGCAGAGTCTAGAGAGGTTGGGCGTGGATTGCCGCCACAAAAACGATGTTGCGTCCTGCTGAAAGTGTCAAGGCATTCACGCACCCGAATCGCGGCGACTCCCCATTTCACCGAGCTTGAGGACCGTGCGCCAGTTTCGTGTCGTTACAGGGGAGCCCACCAACCGGTCGAAGAGTCCCGGCGAGAGTTTCGACTTCGCGACACCGCCGCTGAAGAGAATCCAGAGGGCGTCGCCAACCTGTATTACACGCTCGCCACTGACTGCGCGGTCGCGCAGGAGTGTTACGGCGTCGACACGCGGCGGGAGCTTCGAGAGGGCCAGCATCACGAGATTCGGTTCGGTGCTGGACGCATCGGGGAAGGGGTTGCCCTCGATGTAGGCGGGCCATTGCGATACTGAGCGAACGATGACGGATATCGAAAGGCCCAACCGGCGCTCGATCGAGCGCTCGATCTCGGCTTCGAGAAGCCCCGGGGCGGCGGCAGAAGAAAACACCACATTGCCGCTCTGTATGTAGGTCTCGACTTCGCTCCATCCGATGTCGGTACACAGCGAGCGCAGGTCGGACATGGGCACCTTGTTGCGCCCGCCGACGTTGATGCCGCGAAGTAGTGCGATGAATCTCGAAGGCCGCTTTTTCATTTCCGAAAAGTATTGAGCTTCAAAGTGCGTGCGCTCAGGTCCATGCCGCGCGCTCGTCGTCCGCCAGCTCGGGAGCAACGCGACGGCCTTCGGCCTCGGCACGCAAGGCGGCTTCGATGATCGCGATGACCGCAGCGCCCTGTGTTGGCGGAACCGGGTTCGGCGCCCGGCCACAAAGAGCCTCGCGCAACGCGACGTAATATCCGCGCTGATCCCCGGGTATCGCCTCGAGCGAGCGCGTCTCGCCCGTGGCACCGTCGTGCAGCACCGCGTTGTCCGGGTCTACGCCCCAGCCCGGCGCGCCCGGCATCATACCGGCGCGGAGCTGATCCTCTTGAACGTCAGGCTTCTGCTTCACGAGGCTGGCCCTATCGCCATGAACAGCGAAACGAGCGCTGCCGCTGGAGACGAGCGAGCCGGCCTGAAGAGTCACGACGTGCTCGCCATAGCGCAGCACCAGTTGGAAGTAGTCGATGGCCTCTGCGCCGTGGCGTTGCTTCGCGAGTGTGGCCTGCACGTTGTCCGGGATACCGAAGAGCAGGAGCGCCTGATCGATCAGATGCGGGCCGAGATCGTAGAGCAGCCCCGACCCCGGACCGGATTTCTCGCGCCACCGGTCGAGGACCTGCGGGCGGAAGCGGTCGAAACGGGATTCAAACAGAGCAACCTGTCCCACCAGGCGGTCACGTATCGCGCTCTGCACGGTGAGGAAGTCGCTGTCCCAGCGTCTATTGTGGAACACCGAGAGTAATTTTCCGCTCTCCAGCGCGACGGAAGAAAGATGACGCGCCTCCGCGACTGTGAGAGTGAAAGGCTTTTCAACCACGACATGCCGGCCCGCGCGCAACATCGATTCGACAAGCGGCGCGTGCGTGTCATTAGGGCTGGCGATTACGACGAGGTCGACGCCGGGATGCGCCGCCATCGCCTGTGGGTCGGCGACGACGTCGACTCCCCGAAGCGCAACATTCACTTCTGCGGCGCGATGCGACGCCACCGCCGTGATTCTGTAGCCGTAGGTTGCGCGGAGCAGCGGCAGGTGAAAGGTCTTCGACGCGTAGCCGAAGCCGATCAGGCCGACGCGGATCTCATTGCTTTGCATTTTTCCTTGTTCACCGCCGAGCGTCTACGTTGGAT
>JAHFCS010000174.1 GCA_023249395.1 Gemmatimonadota bacterium | reverse complement strand
CGCGTGGCTTCGGACCTGCGTGACGATGTGAGTGCAAGGCTGCCCACCGCACCCGCCATCAGGAACGGCAAGCGCGTTGCGCTGATCGGCGCCGGCCCCGCGTCGCTTACGGTCGCGAACGATCTCATGCCGCTCGGCTACGACGTGGTGATCCACGAGAAGTACAAGCAGGCGGGCGGATTGATGCGCTTCAACATTCCGGCCTTCCGCCTTCCGGCTTCCGTGCTTGACGAGGAAACCGGCTACATCATCCGGATGGGCGTGGATGTGCGCTACGAATCGAACGTCACCAGCCTCAAGTCACTGCTCGCCGAGGGCTACGACGCGGTGTTCGTCGGGAGCGGTGCGCCCAAGGGGAAGGAGCTCGACATCCCCGGCCGTCGCGACGGCAACGCGAAGGACGTCATCCACATCGGCATCGAGTGGCTCGGGTCGGTGCACTTCGGGCATATAGAGAAGATCGAGTCGCGCGTGCTGATCATCGGCGTTGGAAATACGGCAATGGACTGCTGCCGCACGTCGAAGCGGCTCGGTGCCACGAACGTGAAAGTCGTCGCCCGCCGTTCACGCCCGTACTTCAAGGCGTCGCCCTGGGAACTGGAGGATGCCGAAGAGGAGCAGGTGCAGATCGTCGAGAACCATGCGCCCAAGCGTTTCGTGTTCGAGAAAGGAAAGCTCGTGGGAATGGAGTTCGAGCGGCTCAAGTGGACCGAGAGCGCGAAGGGCAAGCAGAAGAGCGAGGTCATCGACACGGTCGTGATTCCGTGTGACGCCGTGATTCTCGCGATCGGGCAGGACAACGCGTTTCCGTGGATCGAGCGGGACATCGGCATCGCGTTCGACGAGCACGACATGCCCACGGTGGACAAGACCACCCTGCAGAGCACGCGCGAAGGCGTCTTCTTTGGCGGCGACGCGGCGTGGGGACCGCAGAACATCATCTGGGCGGTCGAGCACGGGCATCAGGCTGCCATCTCGATTCACAGTCACTGCGAAGGAAGGGCGGTGACGGACCGGCTCGCGTTCGGCATGAACCTGATCAGCGCCAAGATGGGAATGCACGCGTGGAGTTACAAGAACGATTACAATCCGTCGCCGCGCGCGAAGATGACGCATGAAGAGCTCGTGAAGCGCTTCTCCGCGGTGAGCGTCGAGGTGGAACTCGGATTCACGCCGGAACAAACGGCGCGCGAAGTCGCGCGCTGCCTCAACTGCGACATCGAGACCCACTTCACGGCGAATCTCTGCATTGAATGTGATGCGTGCGTGGACGTGTGTCCGGTCAATTGCCTCACGATCGCAACCAACGGCGACGAGGCGGATTTGCGTTCGAGGCTTTCGGCGCCGGCCGTGAGCACCTCGCAGGAGATGTACGTCTCCGAAGCGCTGCCGCAGACCAGGCGTGTGATGGTGAAGGACGAGGACGTCTGCCTGCACTGCGGCCTGTGCGCCGAGCGCTGTCCCACGGCGGCGTGGGACATGCGGAAGTTCGAGCTGGTGATTCCGTACGCCTTTGCGTCGACGATCGAAGATGGACGATCGAAGATGGACGATACTGCAGGAGCCGCCCGATGAGTTCATCGTCGATCATTCATCCTCCAACTTCCATCAATTCGTTTGCCTTCAAGATCGCCACCGTTAACTGCACCGGATCCGCCAGCGCGAACAGCCTCCTCATGCAGTCGATATTCCGGATGGGGATTCCCGTCTCGGGCAAGAACATCTTCCCGTCGAACATCCAGGGACTCCCCACCTGGTACGACATCCGTGTCAGCAAGGACGGCTACACGGCCCGCCCGCCGGAGATCGATCTCGTGGTCGCGCTGAACACGGGCACGTACGAGAAGGACATCGCCGCGGTTCGGCCGGGCGGCTACCTGCTCTACGATTCGTCGTGGCCGCTCGACGAGCGGCTGCTGCGCGACGACATCACGATACTCGGGATTCCGTTCGGCAAGATGTGCGTCGAGGCGTTCGTGAGGGATCGCGACCGCACGCTGCTGCGCAACATCGCGTACGCCGGCGCCCTGGCCGCACTGCTCGAGATCGAGATGGACGTGATTCACGACGCGCTCAGCGAGAAGTTCAGCAAGAAGAAGGCGCTGCTCGACGCAAACTTCACCGCCGTGCGGCTCGGCTACGACTACGCCAGGGCGCACTTCGACTGTCCCCTGCCGATCCGTCTCGAGCGGATGAACGAGAACGCGGACTACATCCTGATGGATGGCAACACCGCCGCCGCGCTCGGCGCGGTGTACGCGGGCGCCACCGTGGGCGCGTGGTATCCGATCACGCCGGCCACGTCGCTGATGGAAGCGTTCGCGATGTTCTGCGAGCAGTATCGCGTGGATCCGAAGACGAAGGAGAAGAAGTTCTGCATCATCCAGGCGGAGGACGAACTCGCGGCGGCCGGGATCGTGATCGGCGCGAACTGGGCGGGTGCGCGGTCGTTCACATCGACCGCGGGTCCGGGCATTTCACTGATGCAGGAGTTCATCGGTCTCGCGTACTACACGGAGACGCCGGCGGTCTTCTTCGACGTGCAGCGCACCGGCCCGTCGACTGGGATGCCTACGCGCACGCAGCAGGGCGACCTGATGTCGATCGCGTACGCGTCGCACGGCGACACCAAGCACATCATGCTCTTTCCCGCGAACCCGGAAGAATGCTTCTATGACGCGGTGAAGGCGTTCGACCTCGCCGAGCGTTTCCAGACGCCGGTGTTCGTGCTGAGCGACCTGGACATCGGGATGAACGACTGGATGGTGAAGCGCCTGAAGTGGGACGACAACTTCCGCCCGGATCGCGGGAAGGTGCTGAGCCTGGAGGAGATAGGGAAGCTGAAGAAGTTCTCGCGCTACATCGACGTGGATGGTGACGGGATCGCCGCGCGCACGATCCCCGGCGTTGGTGACAAGGGGGCGTATTTCACGCGCGGCTCGGGGCACGACAAGTTCGGCAATTACACGGAAGACTCCGCCGCGTATCAGGAAGTCATGGACCGGCTCGTTCGGAAGCTTGCAAACGCCGCCACGGCCGTTCCGGCGCCGGAGCTGAATTCGCAGAAGGGAGCGAATATCGGGATCGTCGGGTTCGGCGGCTGCCACGCGGCGATTCGGGAGGCCGTGGATGTGCTGCGCGCGCAGGGCGTGGCGGTGGACTACATGCGCATCCGGGGATTCCCGTTCAGCCAGCCGGTGACGGATTTCCTGAAAGCGCACGAGACCGTCTTTGTGGTGGAGCAGAATCGCGACGCGCAGCTGCGCTCGCTGCTCGCGATCGAGACCGGCGTGCCGCGCGACCACATGACGCCGGTGCTCGATTACAACGGCTTGCCGCTCACCGCCGGCGTGGTGGTGAGCGCCATCACGAATCATCTCGCGGGAGCGACAGCATGACTTCCATCGTCAAGCCGCCCGTTCGGCATCCCGGGCTCAAGAAGAATGCGCTCGGGCTGACGACGCGCGATTACGAAGGCGCGATGAGCACGCTTTGCGCCGGCTGCGGACACGATTCCGTGACCGCCGCGGTCATCCAGGCGTTCTGGGAACTCGAGATTCCGCCGCATCGCGCGGCGAAGATGAGCGGCATCGGCTGCTCGTCGAAGACGACGGCATATTTCATGAAGCAGTCGCACGGCTTCAATTCGGTGCACGGAAGAATGCCCAGCGTCGCCAGCGGCGCGAACGCGGCGAACCGCGACCTCATTTACATCGGGATCTCGGGTGATGGCGATTCGCTCAACATCGGACTTGGCCAGCTTTGCCACGCGATCCGCCGCAACGTGAACATGCTCTACGTGCTGGAGAACAACGGCGTGTACGGGCTCACCAAGGGACAGTTCTCGGCGGCGGCGGACGTGGGCTCGACGTCGAAGAAGGGCGAAGCCAACGTGCAGCCGCCGATCGATCCGGTGCTGCTCGCGCTGACCCTCGGCGCGACCTTCGTGGCGCGCAGCTTTTCGGGCGACAAGCCGCAGCTCATACCCATCATCAAGGCCGGGCTCAAGCACAACGGCTTCGCGCTCATCGACGTGATCTCACCCTGCGTGTCGTTCAACGACCACGAGGGCTCGACGAAGAGCTACAAGTACACGCGCGAGCACGACGTGGAGATCGCCGACGCCGATTTCGTTCCGTTGCGCAAGGAGATCACGTCGCCGGAGAAAGTGGACGGCAGGGTGTCGGTGGTGATGCACGACGGAAGCCTGGTTCGATTCCGCGAAACGGGAGAGGGGTACGATCCGCGCAACCGTGAGAACGCGTACTCGCACGTGCGCGCCTGCCAGCTGCGCGGTGAGGTCGCGACGGGGCTCTTGTTCATCAATGAAGACGGGCGGGACATGCATGCGCTGAACAACACCGTGCGGAAACCGCTGGCCGAGGTGCCGTTCGAGGCGTTGTGCCCGGGGCGCAAGGCGCTGCAGGCGTTGATGGAAGAGTATCGCTAGCGCGCACTCCCCTTCCCTGCTTGCGCACGCCACACGTGCGCCCGATAGTATCTGAACTGCAAGTCCCCTACTGGAGCTGTCCCCATGAGCCGCTCAATCCCGGAATTGTTCGTCGAATTCGACAGCGGGAGAATCACGCGCCGCCAACTTCTGCTCGCGCTCGGCGCCGCCGTCGTCGTGATTCCGGGAATCTCGTTTGCGCAAGGCGTTGGTGGAGCCGCGACCGCGGGTGACAGCGCGCGTGGTGGACGCGGCGGCCGTGGCGGTCGCGCCGGAGGAGCCGCGCCGCGCGACACGATGCCGCTCGTCATGCCCTTCGAGCCCACCGGCTGGAAGACCGTCTGGCTCGACCACTTCAACTATCAGTGCACCGACTACAAGAAAGCAGCCGCGTTCTACTGCGCGCTGATGGGCTGGAAGGTCCGCAGCATCGACGGCAGGCAGGCCACGCTCGACATCGGCGACAACGTCGGCGGCATCATCCTCCGCAACGGACTCACCGTGCCGCCACCGCCGGCGATCACGGACGCCGGACTCGGCGTCACGCGGCCGCCGATCAATGCCGTGTACGATGGTTTCGCGTGGGGCATCGATCAATGGGACGAGAAGAAGGTGAAGGCCGAACTCGAGAAGCGCGGCTTGAAGCCGGTCGCGAACAATCATGGCGACTACAAGAGCTTCTGGTTCAAGGATCCCGACGGTTTCGATGTCGCCGTCACCAACGGCAACAGGGAGAATCGCAGAAAGACTCCGGTGGACGCGAAGCTGCAGCCACGTCCTCAGTTCGAGCCCACCAACTGGAACACGCTCTACCTCGATCACATCTCATTCGAAGTGCCCGACTATCGCCGGAGCGCCGCGTTCTATCAGGCGCTGCTCGGCTGGATGCCGCAGGGCGGTGGCGGTGGCGGCGGCCAGTCGACCGTGCTGATCGGCGAGGGCGGCGCGGCCGGCGGCGCGATCATCCGCGGAAACGCGGCCG
>JAHFCS010000173.1 GCA_023249395.1 Gemmatimonadota bacterium | reverse complement strand
GGTCGCGCCCTTCTTGATGCCCTCGAGGATCCACTGGTTCACTTGCATCATGATCTTGTCGAAATTCTCCTGCGCCACGATCATGCGCTGGTACAGCGGATTCACCTGCACCTGCCCGAGCAGCTGCTCCAGCTCCTGCTCCATCTCCGGAGTCGGTTGCTCGCCGCGATCCATCATGTCGGCCGCCTGATGCCGCAGGCGCTCCATCTGCTGCAGCAGCGCGACCGCGCTCTGGTCCGCACCCAACGCATCGTTGGCCCGCCGCACGGCCTTGTACTCCTCGCTCTGGCCGATCAGTCGGCCCAACTCCACGGCGCGCTCGTTCAACATCACGTCTCCTTGCGTCGGGCCACGATGAACCGCTCGCGGCCAGTCAGATCGTTGTGCACGGTCACCTGCTCGTACGCGCCCACGGCGTTCACCAGCGCCGCCGCTTCCGCGGCGCGCCGGGTGTCCACCTCAAGCGCCAGCAATCCGTGCGGGGCCAGTACCGCCACCGCACCGTGCGCGATGGCGCGAATCGCCGCCATGCCGTCGCGCTCCGAGAAGAGCGCGAACGACGGCTCCCAGTTCCGCACGAGATCGGGGAGCTCGCCCGCTTCCGCGGGAGCAATATAGGGTGGGTTCGCGACCAGCGCGCCTAGTTGCTCGCCTACGAGCGGCGCACACCAGCTGCCGGCACGAAAGTCAATTACCTGGCGCTTCTCCGCGGGAACCGCGCGGACGTTGTGCCGCGCCACCGTCAGTGCATCGCTCGAGATATCCGTCCCGATCACCTTGTCGTACCGCCCCTCGGCGGCGAGCGAGAGCGCAATCGCCCCCGAGCCGGTTCCCACGTCCGCGATCGTGCCAGCGCCGTTGGTCTGCGAGAGCGCGATCTCCACCAGCAACTCAGTTTCCGGTCGCGGAATCAGCACGCGCTCGTCCACATACAGCGTGAGCGCGCGAAAGTCGGCGCGGCGCACCGCGTACTGAAATGGCATCCCGCGCTTGAGGCGTTCCGACGCTTCGCTGAGCGCAACCAGCGTGGCGGGCATCAGCGGCTCGTCGCGATGCGCCGTGGGCCAGAACTTCGGCTGTCCGAGCACGGCGGCAATCAGGTCGCGCGCTTCCTGACGCGCCGGCATCCCCGTCGCGCCGCCGAGTTCGTCGGCGAGCGCGTCGAGCATCTCGCCGACTGTGCCGGCGCGCGACGCCGCCGCGCTGATGTCGGCCGGTAGCTCGACATCACGCAGGGACTTCACAAAGGGTCCTGAATCTCTCGGGGCTGGACCCGAGTCTGTCGAATCCGTCATCGCCGTCCGTTTCCCGATCATCGTCGCAGCGACCGACTGCCTCCGCCGCGCTTCTCTCTACCCTCTACCCTCTACCCTCTGCCCTCTGCCCTCTACCATCTACCATCTGACCTTACCCTTCCAGCCGCTCTTCAACTTCCGCGTTCCTGAGCGCCTCGATCAACGCACTCAGCTTGCCGTCGAGCACGCCCTGCAGATCGTGTGTCGTGAAGTTGATGCGATGATCCGTGATGCGGCTCTGCGGAAAGTTGTACGTGCGGATCTTCGCGGACCGATCACCGGTGCTCACCGCGCTGCGACGTAGCCGCGACCGTTCGGCTTCCTGCTCGGCGATGCGCATGTCGAGCAGGCGCGAGCGCAACACTTCCATGGCCTTGGCCTTGTTCTGAATCTGCGAGCGCTGGTCCTGCTGCGTCACCACCGTCCCGGTTGGCAGGTGCGTGATGCGCACCGCGGAGTCGGTGGTGTTCACGCCCTGGCCGCCAGGCCCCGAGGCGCGGTAGACGTCGATACGCAGCTCTTTTTCGTCGATGGCGATGTCCACATCCTCGGCTTCCGGCAGTACGGCGACCGTCGCGGCGGACGTGTGAATGCGCCCCGAAGCTTCGGTGGCGGGGACGCGCTGCACGCGATGCACCCCAGCCTCGCGGCGCAGCTCGCCGAAGGCGCCGGGCCCCGAGACCTTGAACACGGCTTCCTTGAACCCGCCGAGCGTACCGTCGGACAGCGACAGCGTCTCGAGCTTCCATCCGCCGTGCCGCTCGATGTACCGCGTGTACATGCGGTAAAGGTCGGCCGCGAAGAGCGCCGCTTCGTCGCCACCGGTGCCGGCCCGGATTTCGACAATCGCGTTGCGATCGTCGAGCGGGTCCGGCGGCACGATCAGCGGCTTGATTTCCTCTTCGAGCCGCGGGATCTCCGCCTCGAGGCGCACCCGCTCGACCTCCACTTCGCCGCGCATGTCCGGGTCGTCCAACGCGACGAGCTCGCGCACCTGCGCGAGCTCGTCTTCCAGCTTTTGGAGGCGATTGGCGCGAGCGACGAGCCCCGACAACCGCTGATGTTCACGCCCCAACTCGGCCAGCCGCTTGGCATCCCGCAACACGGCGGGATCGAGCAGGTCGCGTTCGACGTCGGCCGCGCGCTGCAGCGCGTCGGCGAGGCGGTCGCGAAGGCTCAGACGGCGGCCTTCCGCTTGAACTTCTGGTTGAAGCGCTCAACACGGCCAGCCGTGTCGATAAGCTTCTGCTTGCCCGTGTAGAACGGGTGGCAGTTCGAGCAGATGTCGAGATGGATCTCGTCGCGCACGGATCGCGTCTGGAACGTGTTTCCACACGCGCAGTGCACGGTCGTCGTCGCGTAGACGGGATGGATGTCAGCCTTCACGGAATACTCCAGACAGATGTTCTCGGGTAGCTGGGAAATATACCCGGTCTGGGGCCCCGGATTCAAGCGCCCAACTATAAATGCGTTTGACGGCCAGCCAGCGGACGGCTAAGTTCGCGGCAGGAAGGGAGTTCGGAGATTCAAGGACTGCGGCCCAGCTGGGCACTTCGTGGTGTTCCGGTCCTGGCGGCAGCCTGCGAGTTTTTGCGTTCCCGCCAGGGTTGGCTGCGAATCCCGCCATACTGCCCGACTCGCCCTTCATTCCCCGTGCCTGTGTCCACGATCGCGAACTTCCTCGCCACGGTTCCCCTGTTCAAGTCGCTCGACGCGGCAGAGCGCGAGCGATTTGCTGAACTCGTACGCGAGAAGACCTACCCAAAGGGCAGCGTCATTCTGTTTGAGAACGACCCGGGCGATGCGCTGTTCGTCGTGCGCTCCGGCCGCGTCAAGGTTGTCTTGCTGGCCGAGGACGGGCGCGAGGTAATCCTCAGTTTGCTTGGCGCGGGAGAGTATTTCGGCGAGTTGTCGCTCATCGATGACCAGCCGCGGTCGGCGCACGTGATTGCCATGGAGGAATCCATTCTGCTCGTCTTGCGTCGCGAGGATTTCCGGCGGCGCGTGGACGCCAGCCCCGGCGTGGCCTGGGTGCTGCTGCAGGTGCTGTCACGGCGGCTCAGGCGGGCGGACGAGAAGATCGGTTCGCTGGTGCTGCTCGACGTGCCCGGACGTATTGCCCGCATGCTGCTCGATGCGGCAGCGGAAGGCGGCAGTGACCTGATCGAGAAGCCGCTCACGCACCAGACCATCGCCCATGTGATTGGCGCGAGCCGCGAGACTGTCTCGCGCGCCATGCGCGAGTTCCAGGATTTCGGCTGGGTCACGAACGAGCGACGCCGGATCCGCCTGCTCAACAAGACGGCGCTGCTCGATCGGTCGCAGCACCGGATGTGACCCGCATCACCGAGGGCGCGTGACACGCACCGAGTCCCCATCCCTTCCCCTTCCTTAGTTTTCGGTTGATGACTCTTCGTGTGCAGTTCTGGGGGACCCGCGGGTCCATTCCGAGTCCGGGGCGCCGAACCGTGCGCTACGGCGGCAACACGCCGTGCCTCGAAATCCGGACAGAAGATGGCTGGCTGGTCGTTCTCGACGCCGGCACGGGCATCCGCGAGCTCGGACTGTCGCTGCAGGAACGTTCCGATGGCGCGCCGCTCGAGGGCGATATTTTCCTCACGCACGCACACTGAGACCACATTCAAGGGTTGCCGTTCTTCGCCCCGATTTTCCAGCGCGGGAATCACTTCACGATCTGGGGATCCAAGGCACTCGAAGGAAGTCTCGATCGCGTGTTGCGCGACCAGATGTCGCCGGTGGTGTTTCCCGTGGCGTTCGAAGAACTCGCGGCGCGGATTGATTTTTCGTCAATCGCGTCCGGGGAACGCCGGGCCGGCAAAGGGTATGAAGTGCAGGCGTTTGACGTCCAGCATCCGGGTGGAGCGCTGGGATACCGCTTTGCCACGCCGGGCGGCACGGGAGCGATCGCCTACGTGTCGGATAACGAAGTGGGCGCGCCGGAGAAGTACAAGAGTGCGCCGGGTTGGCGCGGGGCATTTCTCGATTTCCTGCGCGGCGCCACAGTGCTCGTGCACGACACGATGTACACGACAGAAGAATACGAGTATCATCGCGGATGGGGGCATTCGACCTATCAGGACGCGGTGGATCTGGCGCTCGACGCCGGCATCGGGACGCTCGTGCTGTTCCACCACGAGCCACGGCGGTCGGATGATGAATTGGACCAGCGCATCGACGAATGTCGGGCGCTGGTGCGCTCCCGCGGAGGGGCGCTGCAGGTGCTGGGAGCCGCAGAAGGCATGACGCTGACCGTTTAGCCCCTCGCCACGAGGAGGAATCCCCATGAAAGTCGCACTGACGTTCGCTGCACTCGCTACACTCGCGCTCGCGTTGCCGTCGCCAGCCGCCGCCCAGGGCGGCAGCAAGCCGACGGTGGCCGTGCTGTACTTCAACAACGGCGCGATCGGCAAGGACCACAACGACCTCGAGCCGCTGTCCAAGGGCATCGCTGACCTGCTGATTGGCGAGCTCGCCGCCAATTCCGGCATTCGCGTGGTGGAGCGCGACCAGATCCAGAAGATCCTCGATGAGCAGAAGCTGACGACGGCGAACCTCACCGATCAGTCCACGGCGGTGAAGATCGGCAAGCTGCTCGGCGCGCATCACATGGTGACCGGCGGCTTCATCACCGACGGCAAGGGGGTCGTGAAGTTCACGACGCGCGTCTTCGCGACGGAGACGAGCGAGATCGAGTTCCCGAACCCGACGTCGAAGGACGCGTCGGTGACGGGCAAGCTCGACAACTTCATGGAGCTCATTAACCAGCTGGCCGGCAAGCTCAACAGCGGCATGAAGCTCCCTGAGATTCCGGCGCGCGTTGGCGAGGCCAAGAAGGAAGCCGCGAAGAAGGTGCCGTACGAGGCGATTGCGCTCTACAGCAAGGGGCTGGCGGCGAAGGATGCGGGCAACAAGTCGGAAGCGGTGACGCTGTTCCGCAAGTCGCTCGACAAGTTCCCGGGCTTCGACAAGGCCGAAGCCGAACTGAAGAAGCTGCAGTAGTCCCGTAGCGGGCGCGGTCACGCCTCCGCACATTAGAACGCCGGCGCCCTCCGACGGGTGCCGGCGTTCTGTTCCTCCTCCTGCCGTGTCCACGACGCCGCTTCTCCTTACCCCTCCCGGTGACCGCACGCCACCGGTCATCGTTGCGCTCAGCGCCGAGCTGCCTCTCGCGACGCGTACCATTGACGC
>JAHFCS010000172.1 GCA_023249395.1 Gemmatimonadota bacterium | reverse complement strand
GTGAGTCGCGGCGTGGAATGCAGGATCGAGCGCTTCCCACTCGGCGTCGTCGCCTCCATTACGCCATTCAACTTCCCGAACATGGTGCCGAACTGGACGATCCCCAACGCGATCGCCCTCGGCAACTGCATGATCCTGAAGCCGTCCGAACTGGTTCCGCTCAGCAGCAATCGAATCGCCGAGCTGTTGCGCGAGGCGGGACTGCCCGAAGGCGTTTTCCAGGTCGTGCACGGCGGAAGGGACGTCGTCGAAGCGATCTGCGACCATTCCGGCATCGAGGCGATCAGCTTCGTCGGCTCGACGAAGGTCGCCAAGCTCGTCTATCGCCGAGGCACGGCGAATCTCAAGCGGGTTCTCGCGCTGGGCGGTGCTAAGAATCATCTCATCGTGATGCCCGACGCCGACCTCGAGATGACGTCGTCGAACGTCGTCGCGTCGATGTCGGGCTGCGCAGGACAGAGGTGCATGGCGGCATCGGTAATGGTCGCGGTCTCGGACACCGATCACATCATCCAGCGGATGATCCACTACGCGCGCATGATCGTCCCCGGCGAGAACCTCGGCCCCGTTATCTCCGCGGAGGCACGCGACCGGATCGAGAAGTACATCACCGAAGCAGAGAAGGCCGGCGCAATTGTGCTTGTGGATGGTCGAAAGACCGTTGTAGAAGGCAAGGAGAACGGCTATTACGTCGGGCCGACGATCATCGACTACGTCACCCCCGACATGCTGATCGCACAGGAGGAAGTGTTCGGCCCGGTGTTGGTGATCATCCGCACGCGGGACCTCGATGAAGCCCTCGGGGTGGAGAACGCGTCACCGTACGGCAACGCGGCGTCGGTGTTCACCGAGAGCGGTGCCACTGCGCGCTACGTGATGGAAAACGCGAGCGCGGGGATGGTCGGCGTGAACGTTGGCGTTCCGGTTCCCCGCGAGCCGTTCTCGTTCGGCGGGTGGAACGAGTCGCACTTCGGAGTCGGCGACATCACCGGCCGCGGGTCGATCGAGTTCTGGACCAAGTCGAAGAAGATGACCACGAAATGGAATCGCGAGCACGGCACCAACTGGATGAGCTAAAACAGGGAGAAATCGATGGCTGTCGACACTTCAGTGGAATTCACTGGAATTCATTTCGAGAATCCTTTCATGCTCTAGTCGGCGCCGCCGACTGAGTCCGAGAGCAACATCCTGCGGGCCTACGAAGCCGGATGGGGAGGAGTCGTCACCAAGACCATCGGACTCCATCCCGTCGTGAACGTCTACGGCGCTAAAGCCAAGTTCATGCGGACCTCGCCGGAGACGGCGGCAGTGTCGATGAAAAAGGCGCCGAACGCGGCGCTTCATTCGTCGTGGAACTGGGAGCTGATCTCCGACAAGGCGATTGACTGGTGGGAGCCGCGCATTCGCCGGATCAAGGACGCGTATCCGAACCGCGTTCTCATCGCGTCCATCATGGCCGGCTCAGGCAACGACAAGGAGCTCGGCAACTGGCAACTGCTCGCAAAGGCATGCCAGGAGGCAGGCGCCGACGGGCTCGAGCTCAACTTCTCCTGTCCTCACATGGACAGAAAGGACATGGGGTCGAACATCGGCAAGGACTCGGTCCTTTGCTCGACTGTCACCGAGGCGGTGAAGGAAGTGGCGACGGTTCCAGTGTGGTGCAAGCTCACTCCAGCGACGGCTGACATTGTCGTCGAAGCTGGGGCGTGCTTCCGCGGCGGGGCTGACGCGATTGTTTCGTCGAACACGTTCCCTTCCCTTCCGCTCATCGACCTCGACACGCTGGACTTCGAGATCAACGTTGACGGCTACGTATCGAGCGGTGGACTGGGTGGGCCGGCAATTCTTCCGCTCGCGCTCGCGAAGATGGCCTCGCTCACCAAGGCGTTCCCCGACAAGAGCTTCTCCGGAATCGGCGGCATCACCGACATGGCGCAGGCGATCAGCTACTTCATGCTCGGCTGCGGCACCGTGCAGGTATGCACCGCGGCGATGCTCGATCACGCGATCGGTCCCAACGTCATCAAGAAGCTCAACCAGCAGTACCGTGAGTTCCTCGAGAAGCACGAGGCGAGCGACGGCTGGCATTCGCTCGAGGATTTCCGCGGGAGTCGCCGCGATCGCGTCGTGCTCCAGTCGGACATTCGGCGTCCGAATCCTTCCGATTATGCGGGCGGGTACGACGTGGTCGAAGGCTACGCGGCGCCCGAGGTGGCGCCGACGATCGCTTGATTAGAGGATTTTCTATGTTTTTCCCCCGTAAAGAGTCTTTCTCCGTGTTCTCCGCGTTCTCCGCGGTAATTTCCCCATATCGGCGCGCCGAGCCATGACCGCAACGGTTAGCCCGCAGCGGGCCACGGGTAGCGGTCTTCAGATGCCCCACACCGATCATCAGCCGCAGCCGTACAACGGCCCTTCGCGCGCCGAGGTGCTGGCGATGCGAAAGGAGTACTGCAACCCGGCGATCTTTGCGTATTACAAGGAACCGCTGATGATCGTCGAGGGATACATGCAGTATCTCTACGACGAGACTGGCCGGCGGTATCTCGACATGTTAGCGGGAATCGTCACGGTTTCCTGTGGGCACTGCCATCCGAAGGTGACGGCGAAGATCAAGGAGCAGGTGGACACGCTGCAGCATGCGACGACGATCTATCTGCACCCCAACATGCCGGAACTGGCGAAGAAGTTGTCGTCGAAGATGCCGGCTGGTCTCGACGTCACCTACTTCGTCAACAGCGGCAGCGAGGCGAATGACCTCGCGATCCAGATGGCCCGGCTTTACACCGGAAACGCCGACGTCATCGCTGTCCGGAACTCGTATCACGGTGCCTCGCCGGCGAGCAACACATTGACGTCGCACAGCACATGGAAGTATCCGGTCAATGTCGCGACCGGCGTGCATCACACCGTCTGCCCCGATCCGTATCGAAGTCCGTTCACCGGCACGCCCGAAGAGATCGCGACGAAGAGCGCTGCTGATCTGAAGGATCTCATTCGCTTCG
The DNA here is from genome assembly GCA_023249395.1 of Gemmatimonadota bacterium. Classification (GTDB taxonomy): domain Bacteria; phylum Gemmatimonadota; class Gemmatimonadetes; order Gemmatimonadales; family Gemmatimonadaceae; genus UBA4720. Next base: position 2,505 of record JAHFCS010000172.1, on the reverse strand, counting down.
GAACGTCGGGCTCGATCGCGGCGTTCATCTCCGAGCCCATTCAGGGAGTTGGCGGGACGACGTACGGCGCGCCCAATTATCTCAGGGAGGTTTACGCGATCGTTCGCGAGCACGGCGGCCTCTGCATCGCCGACGAAGTTCAGACCGGCTTCGGTCGCACGGGGGATCATTACTGGGGATTCCAGAACTTCGACGTCGTTCCCGACCTCGTGGTGATGGCGAAGGGCATCGGCAACGGTGTTCCTCTCGCGGCCGTGACGACGCGGATGGAGATCGCGCAGGCGCTCACCCAGCGGGTTCATTTCAATACTTTCGGCGGAAATCCCGTGTGCATGGCCGCGGGGCTCGCCGTACTCGACGTAATCGACGAAGATGGATTGCAGGAGAATTCGCGCGTCATCGGCAAGCGGTTGAAGTCGGGACTGACGCAATTGATGTCCGAGCATGATCTCATCGGTGACGTTCGCGGTATGGGACTCATGCTCGGCGTCGAGCTGGTGCGCGATCGCGGGACGAAGGAGCCGGCGAAGGCGGAGACCCTCCAGGTTCTGGAGGAGGCGCGCGCGATGGGGGTGCTCATCGGCAAGGGCGGGATTGACGGCAATGTGCTTCGAATCAAGCCGCCGATGTGCATTACCGCGGAGGATGCCGATTACGCGCTGGAAGTGATTCATCGTGCGCTCCAGGCGGTAGAATCAGCGTGAGATTCGATACGATAGTTCGCGGGGGAAACGTCGTCACGCCTCGCGGGACGTCGAAAATCGATATTGGAATCGTTGGCGAGAAAATCGCGACCATTGCGCCCGATCTCGTTGCGGCGCCCGACACGAAAGTCATTGACGCGTCGGGCCATCACGTCATTCCTGGCGTGCTCGACGTTCACGTGCATCTTGAGCTTCCGTTCTGTGGCACAGTTTCATCCGATGATTACCGGAGCGGCACACGTGCCGGTGCGCGCGGCGGTGTGACGACGCTGATCGATTTCGCGATTCCCTACGCCGGTGACTCGCTCGAGATGGCCGCCGACAACTGGATGAAGAAGGCCGAGGGGAAGGCGTTGATCGATTACACGTTTCACATCTGCATCACGCGGTGGAACGAGCACAAGGATCAGATCAAGGGCATGGTCTATCGTGGCTTCACGACGTTCAAGGAGTTCATGATCTACAAGTCGGAGGGTTGGCAGTCCGACGACCGCGCGCTTTTCGGAACGCTCGAGAAGATGAAGGAATACGGGACGATGCTGCTCGTCCACGCCGAGTCAGCAGACGTTCTCGACGAGCTCATCTCGCGACATCACACACCGGAGCTGATGAAGAAGTACGGCGCGCGTCTTCACGCGATGACGCGCCCGAACTTTGTTGAGGCTGAGGCGATTCAGCGGGTTGTGATGTGGTCGGAGGTGACGGGCGGCCAACTCTACATCGTACACATGTCGACGGCCGAGGGTACAGAGATCGTGAAGGCCGCGCAGGCACGTGGAGTGCCAGTCGTTGCTGAGACCTGTGCGCAATACCTGGTTCTAGATGATTCCGTGTTCGGCCGAGACGATGGGCATCTCTACGCGTGTTGTCCGCAGCTCAAGAAGCCGGCGGATTCAGAGCGGTTGTGGCAGGGATTGAAGCACGGCGAGGTGTCGGTGGTTTCGACCGACACGTGCACCTTCACGCGCGATCAGAAAGCGATGTGGGAGGGTGACTGGACGAAGATCCCGATGGGGATGCCGGGGCTCGAGACGTTGCTTCCGATCACGTACACGCACGGTGTGTTGAAGAAGCGCCTGTCGCTCGAGGAGATGGTGACGAAGCTGAGCACCAATCCCGCAAAAATCATGGGATTGTATCCAAGGAAAGGTGCGCTCGAAGTTGGCAGCGATGCAGATCTCGCGATCATTCATCCCTCTTCGACGAGAACTGTGAGCTGCAACACGATGGAGACGAATGCGGATTGGTCGCCGTACGATGGCTGGGATCTGGCGGGGTTCGCGCGGACTACTCTCTCGCGAGGAGATGTGATCGTTGAGGATTACGCGGTCGTCGGGCGCGAAGGGCGGGGGCAGTGGTTGCCAAGATCTTCGGCGGGGTTGCAATAAGGTAGACGTCCGCGTTGCACGGCGGCGGCGGCTACGAACGGGGTAGCGTGTGCAGCGTTTTCGCGCGTTGGCGACTCTGTTGACTGGCGCATATGTCGAAAGTATGCTATTTTTTCGACACGTTCTTCCGACCTGTCGATCTGAGCGACAGGTAGCGGAGAGGTGTCGAACCACAAGCCCAGTCCCGTCGTGCCAGGTTTTAATCCTGCAAAGCCTTATAATCGCCTTCCTCACCTCCCGCCACGCGTGGACCTGGAGAGCAAGCCTGTGCTCAAGGCTTGCATCGAGGCGCGCGCAGCCGTAGCCGAGCTTAAGCAGGCCGGGCGATTGCTGCCCAACCAGGATGTCCTCATCAACACCATCCCGCTGCTCGATGCGCGGGCCAGCTCGGAGATCGAGAACATTGTCACGAC
>JAHFCS010000171.1 GCA_023249395.1 Gemmatimonadota bacterium | reverse complement strand
AAAAGCGTAGCCGCGTGCTGTTACCTTGTCGAACAGCTCTCGCGGTATTCGCCGCAGATCGTACGCACGCAGGCCGCCGGTCGCATCGACGAGGATGCCGAGCAGGTTCCTGGTCAGGAAATGTCCGAAGCCCGTCAGCGATTTCCGCAGGATGTTCCAGCCGGGCAGGCTGTTGTCCTGCATGTAGCGTGAGCCCGTTGTGACGTCGTGACCCTTCGAGTACTCGATGAGCCGCACGACATCGGCGGGGGAATGTGTGAAATCGCAGTCCATCGTGACCAGCCGGTCGTAACCATGGTCGTAGGCCCAGCGGATGCCTTCGAGGTGCGCACTGCCGACACCGAGCTTTCCGGTGCGATGAAGAACGGAAAGGCACGGAAGCTCCATCGCAAGACGGTCGAGTATCGCCCCGGTGCCGTCAGGCGAGGCGTCGTCAATGAAGAGAAGATCAGCGTCGAGGCCGAGCGCGAGGATCTGCGTGGCCATCTTCTCCACGTTGTTGCGCTCGTTGTACGTGGGGATGAAGATCAGCGTCTTCAGAGTCGTCATTCGTGCGGCTGGGCCACCACCTCGATCTCCGGCAGCGGGAAAATCATTTTGCCGCCGCCTTTGAGAAACTGCCGCTCTCGCCGGATCAGGTTATCGCGGAAATGCCACGGCATCACCAGCAGATAGTCCGGGTGCATTGCATGTGCGTCGGCCTCCGAGATTATCGGGATCCCCGACCCCGGCGTGAAGCACCCAAACTTGTCTTCATTTACCTCGGCGATGAACGGCAGGCGCTCACGCCCGATGCCGCAGAACTGCAGGATCACGTTCCCCTTGGTGGACGCGCCGTAGCCAAGCACGCTCGCTCCTTCCTCCTTCAATCGATCGAGGAGCGCAACGAGGCGGCCGCGGTGCGAAAAAACGCGCTCGGCAAATTGCTCGTAAGGGGCCAGCGTACTCATCCCGGACGACTCTTCATCGTGCAGCACCTTGACGACCGAGCTGGCGTCGGACTGCAGGCGTGAGCTCGCCTTGGCAACTGTGACGGCAAAGCTTCCTCCATTCACGTCACTCAGGTCCACATTCAGAATCCTTAGCCCGCATTTCTCCATCATCCATTTCACTTGGCGCAGGGCATAATACTCCAGGTGCTCATGGCAGATGGTGTCATACGCAGTCTGACTCAGCATGAGCGGCATGTAACTCTGCTCGAAATGCCAGATGCCCTCGTCGTCGAGCACTTGCGCGACCTGTTCCACGAAATCGAGCGGGCGATCCAGATCGTAGAACATCGCGATCGAGCTGACGATCCTTGCTTTCCTGTTGCCCATCTCGCGCTGAAATCGCTCCGCCGAAAAAAAGTCGGGGATCACATGAATTCCCGGCTTGTAAAGGTCGCGGAACTTCGCCGCCGTCGGGTCCATGCCGACGCGAAGCAGGCTGTCCGCGTAGAACGACAGCAGCGTTCCGTCGTTGCTGCCGATGTCGAGAACGACGTCGTTCCCGTCGAGCGCAATGATGGCTCGAAGCGCGTCGACTTTTTCGTGAAGATGCGTCACCATCGATTGGTTGAGGGACGACCGATAGCCGTAGTTCTCGCCGTACATCTCAGCGGAGCTATACGAATGCAGGAGCTGAACGAGGCCACAGCACTCCCCACCGCCGTGGCATTTCACAAGCTCGAGCGGCCCTCGAGTCAAAGGCTGGTCGAGCCGGCGCGGAAAGACTCCGGTGAGCGACTGTTCGCCGAGATCGAGAAGCGGGACCAGAGCCGTGTTTCCGCAGATGCGACAGCGGTCGATGCGGCGAAAGTTTCGCATTGGCGGAGGAAAGTGGGCAGAAGCGGGTTCGTTCGGAAGTCTTGCCAACGCAGAACGACGCAGCCGTGTGTATTTTTGCAACCACTAATGACTGATCCGGCACCTGTCGATCGACCTGCGAGGGGACAGCCAAGGCGCCCCACCGGAATCAGAATCCGCCGGGCGCTATTCATCACTCTGGCATCTGGCACTGTCTTCGCGATCTCGATAGTCGAGTTACAGCGCAGCGAATTGTCGACGACACTCGCCGAGCTGGCCGCCATCGTGGCATTGCTAGCGTTCGGAGCCACCGTTTATGGGCTGCTCCGAACAATTCTGGTGCTCATCGAATCGGCTGGAGAACGTCGCCGCAAGGCTCGTGAGGTGACCGAGCGGCGACACGGCGACCGCGTGCAAAAGCCCGACTGAATCGCTCTCGCCTCTCTCGCGTTCCTAATACCTGATGGAATAGAGAATCAGGATGATCTCGTCCGAATCCAGATATCCTTCCCGGCGCTCTCGGGTCGCTGTGGCACTCCTCATCGGCTCGCTTGGAGCGCTGCTTCACTACATCAAGATCAGGACAATGGCGTGGCATCCAGGAGACTTCGGACTTGCCTGGTTTGGAGCCCGCTCATTGCTCCACGGCATAAACCCCTACGACCTTGTCGGTCCTGGCCGATCGTACAACTGGCCGTGGCCGTTGGTGTATCCGGCGACCGCATTTATCGTGGCCATGCCGCTCGCCGTACTCCCGCAGATTCCGGCCACCCTGGTTTTTGTTTTCGTCTCGTGTGCGCTGCTGTCGTATTCTGTGACGAAGCACGACTGGGCGCGGCTTCCGATGTTTGGCTCAGCGGCGTTCGTGATTGCGGCCGGAGCCGCACAATGGTCGCCGCTCTTTACAGCGGCCATGGGACTGCCGGTCGTCGGGCTCATGTTCGCCGCCAAACCGACGATTGGATTGGCCCTCGCCGCGGCGGGCGACCGGCGGCTTCAGAAATTCGCATTTCTCGGCGGCGTCGCGTTAACGCTGGCGAGTCTCGTCTTTTTCCCGGGGTGGCCCCGTGTCTGGCTCGGACAGCTTCACTACGCGACCCAGATGGCGCCGCCGCTGGTTCGTGGCGGAGGTGTCTTTGTGTTGCTCGCACTCCTCCGATGGCGCCGGCCTGAAGCCCGGCTAATAATTGCGCTCGCCTGTGTGCCTCAGGTCGGATCCTGGTACGAGCTGCTGCCTCTTTTTCTCATACCGGCAACTTCGCGCCAGACGATGATACTCGCTTCCGTATCATCCCTTGGCTTCGTCCTTCAGGACCACATCATGACTGCCACGAACGAAGTCGAATACAACCAGCAGGTCGCTGCACTGATGATAGCGTTCGGCTATCTGCCAGCGGTTCAAATGGTCCTGATGCGTCCGAACCGAGGCGACATTCCGCCGTTCCTAAGCCAGTGAAGCCGCCCGCCCGAGCAGAGAAGCGAGTGCAGCATACGGGACTGCGCCGGTCTGACGGGCGATCTCCTTTCCGCCCTCGAATACTATGGAAGTGGGTATCCCACGGACGTTGAACGCCATCGAGGTCTTCGGCGAAGCATCGGTATCGAGCTTGGCGACGATCGCGCGGCCGGTGAAGTTCGCGGCCAGCTGATCCACCGCCGGCGCCATCACCTTGCAGGGCCCACACCAGTCGGCCCAGAAGTCCACGATGATCGGGACCTCGCTCTCGGCGATGACGCGCGCGAAGCTCTCATCGTCCAGCTTGATCGGGCGATCAAGGAGCATCGGTTTCCCGCATTTGCCGCACTTCGGTCTGTCGGCGGCGCGCGTGACGTCGACCTTGTTCCAGCTCAGACAAAACTGGCAGCGCAAAGTCGCCTTTTTCGCACTGACTCTTACGCCAGGTGTCTCGACTTCCATTGAAGGACTCCGGTTGGTTTCTGCGATGAGCTCTGCTTAACTGCAAAAAACGACGCAAACCGAGGCAGCGCAATCTACTGCGCAGAGGTCGAAATCCGCCTGACGCCGGACTCCGATGTGACGACGGGGCCGGCCGGCTCGTCATTGTGGTGCACCGAATCGCCCTCCAACGCCATCCGGCGAAGGAGTGCGTGCGGGGCACTCCCAAGGCCCAACGCCGAATGACGATGGATTCAATGCGGCCCATTCGCACACCCGCACTCACCTTCGGCACTCGCCGGAGCTGCTGTTCTCCGGGCTTCAGCATGCTGGAGATGATGGTCGTGCTGATCGTAGTTGGTCTGCTGGTCGCGATCAGCGTGCCGAAAATGGCTCGCGTGATGCGCCATGAGAGGGTGAACAGAGCGGCCCAGGTCGTCGTCGCGGATCTTCAGAACGGCTTCGCGATGGCGGGGCGCCAGCGTGCTCCCGTGCGGCTGACGTTCACTCCCACCACAAAAACCTACGTGTTCACCGATCGCGCCACAGGCACTGTCTTCCAGACGCGCATCATGGACAATCGCTCCGAGTACGGACTCACGACGCTTTCCTCCACTCCAGCCACCGTCGATGTCCTGCCGAATGGCATCGGGTCGGCATCGTTGACGGTGACCATCGCACAGGGTGACTACTCACGCACAGTCACGGCGTCGAGCGCCGGATTCGTGCGACTGGTGCCGATGTGACAGAGCCCCGTCTCATTGCACCGTCTCATCCCCGGGAGCGTCATCCAATGCGCAGCAGTCACACGAAGCGCGCCGGTGGCCGAAAGGGATTCATTCTGATGGAAGTCATCGTCGCCATCACCCTGCTGGCGCTCGTGATGACGCCCCTGGCGGCGATGGTGTTCAAGATCACTGCCCGGTCGCACCGGATTGTCGGCAGCGCGTACCGAAATGGCGTGCTGATGGAACAGATAAATCTCCTCGAGTCGCAGCCATTCGACAGTCTCGCCATTGGAACGGTGACGACGACGAGCACCGCCAAGCCCTATCCGTACACACGCAAAGTCACCGTATCGTTGATCTCGCAGGTGTACGAGCTGAAGGCGAAGCAGGTGATCCTCGTGATCACCCCGACCAACACGCTCTACAAGCCGGACACGACGATTTTCGTCCGGTCGTCAGCCAACACGATGTCGACGTTCGACACCGACGACCCGCCGCCCGCATGAAAATCGAGTCTTCCTTGCGGAGCCGCCGCTCGAATCGGCATCAACCCGGAGCTGTTCACACTCCGGAACGACTGCGAGGCCTGCGGCGCGGCCTCTCGATTGGAGAGCTGATCGTCGGGATGGTCATTCTCGCAATCATCGGGATGGCGCTGTCGAAGATACTGGTGTCGCAGGCGCGCTACTTCTCACATCAGAAATCAGCGAATCTCGCCCGGAACGTGTCGCGCGGGCCGCTCAACCGCGTCGTTTCGGATCTTCGAATGGTCGAGGCTCTGGGAGGTGTCATTTCTGCTTCCGACACGGCGCTACTGGTTCGCGTGCCGTACGCGATTGGGGTTGTTTGCGCGACGGTTTCGTCATACACGCACATCAGTCTGCTTCCAGTAGACTCCGCGATGTACGCGGGCGAGGGCTTCTCGGGTTACGCCTGGCGAGGGGGCGACGGCGTATACCACTACAGGGAAACAGGGCCACCAACGGTAGCAACAGGGGATTTGGCCATCTGCACCGCCATGTCGATCCGCACGCTCACAGCCGACTTCGCGAAGGTGATCAAGATCACTCCAGAGCTGACCGACACAGCAAGTCTTGGCACT
>JAHFCS010000170.1 GCA_023249395.1 Gemmatimonadota bacterium | reverse complement strand
TCTCCCCGTTCGTTATCACACCGTTGCTTTCAGTGCTATTACGGACCTCGACTGGCCACGCGACGCTTCAACTCGCCGCGATCACTGGACGTCGGATCAACTGGATGTGATCCAGCCGTACGAAGGCGATGCGTTGACAGTGACGGGTTTCATCGTCGCGCTCAGGCCGCAGGCCGGGAACACCGAAGCGACAAACTGCGGAGCCAGTGGAGAGGAGCGAACAGATTGGCATATCGCTCTGGTCGGTAGCTTCGGAGATCCGGAATCAGAAGCCATGGTGGTCGAGACAACTCCTCGCATCAAGAAAAACCATCCAGCCTGGATACCGGAGAATCTCAAGCCGCTTGTTGGTGCACCTGATTCAGTTCGAGTCAGTGGATATCTCCTTCTCGATCCGGTCCACAAAGGACATCTCGGAAAATACCGGCGAACTCTGTGGGAGATACACCCGATCCATCGAATCGAAATCTGGCGCGCTGGTCGATGGTTCGATCTTGACGATTTAACTCCGTGATCGATGCACGCCCCCACTCGTTTCCGGGAGTTGTAATGACCCCAGCGACTCAGAAGCCTCAACCGAACAGCGCCGCCAATTACTCGGTCGGCGTTCCCGAGGTCGGCGTTCCCGAGGTCGGCGTTCCCGAGGTCGGTGTTCTTAAGGTCGGTGTTCGTAAGGTCGGTGCCGCTCGCCGAAAGGTGGCGGTCTTCGTAGCGCACGGGATGGGGCAGCAGATCCCGTTTCAGACGCTCGATCAAGTGGCCGAGGGACTCCGCCAAAAGGACATCGCCGAAGGCAATGACAATCCGGATCCGATTGCGAATACTCTCAAATCGGGCGAACAGTGGCTGCGACGAATCGAGCTGCAACTGAAGAGCGGCGACAATGCCCTCGAGGCCCACGTGTACGAAGCTTATTGGGCGCCATTGACGGAAGGGAAAATATCAGCCGGCGGCGTCATCAGATTCCTCGCCGGCGCGGGTCAGAACGGCCTCCAGAACGCAATGGGGAAGTTCAAGCGGTGGATGTTCAATGAGTACGAGGAATATCCGACGCCAATTCGAACGGTGCTCTACCTGTTGATTGCGCTAGCGACGGTCGCGTCGCTTGTAGAGATGAATTCAGCAATTGCTGTCGTCGTCGCCGGGCGCGCGCTTCTGGCGCAGAGGCCGGGATGGCTCACGAACGGGCTCTTCGCCGATCTTACCACCACATTCAATGCCGTTGTCACTACGATGGCAGCGATTGGTTTGTCACTCGCCCTCGCGCGACTGGCAAGCAGGAAAAAGCTCAACCGGCGGCGTCGCCAGGTTTGGGGATGGCTGACGGTCGTCCTCTTCGGTGTTACCGTCTTAATCGTCATCCTCGCCGGAATTGCGATCGCCGCTCTCTTCTACGGTCACGTGCGCGGCGGTGCTGGCCCGGACACTCAACTCTGGTATCAGCTCTTTTCGACGAGCGGGGTCGCCGGATTCAACCGCGCCTTCGACTGGTTGGCGTGGCGCATCACGATAGTAGTGGCGATCGTGATTGCAATTTGGTGGATCTTCAAGATCGCGATGGGAGTCTATCGCGATTTCCGCGATTCACGAGGCGGCTGGCTGACACTGCTCGTGGCAAGTGCGTTCGCCGTTCTCGTCGTCTTGGCCTTCTTGCTGGTCCTCGCTTTCTACGAGGCGCTGAAAAACCCGAGCGACGGAAACGCTACGGTGATCGTTATCAGCGGATTGGCGTGGCCCCTTCTGATTGCTGCGAGCTCCTATATCCGGAAAATCCTGATCCAGTATGTGGGCGACGTCGCCATCTATGTCACGGCGCATACGCTCGACTCCTTCAATGATGTTCGGAAGGAGATCAAGAAATCAGTGCACGACGTCGCCCAGTCCATCTACTCTCTCAACGACAAGGCGGGGAAAGAAGAGTACAAGGAAGTGATCGTCGTCGGCCACTCACTCGGCAGCGTCATCGTTTACGACGCGTTGAACCAGCTGATCAACGAAGATATCTCGAACGCGAATGCTCTAACCGTCGTGGAGCGAACAAAGCTGCTCCTGACTTTCGGGTCACCGCTCGATAAGACAGCATTCATTTTCGGGATGCAGGCGAAGGATACAAGTGAGGCGAGAGAGGCGCTCGCAGCTTCGGTGCAGCCGTTAATACGGGATTACAGCTTTCGGCCGAAGCAGTGGATCAACATTTATTCTCCCTGGGACATCATCAGCGGCAGCCTCGGCCTTTACGATCCACGCAACTCCACCGATTCACGGCGCGTTGGGAATATCGCCGACCCCGACGCGACAACGTTCCTCATCGCGCACACAGAATACTGGGGCAACCCTCTCGTCGTTGAAACGATTTACAACGCGCTCTAAGATGTGCGCATTGAGACAATATCAGCCCATGACCAGCTATCGGCTGAAGCGACACGGCCTCGATCTCAACAGCCTATACCCCGGCACATAATCGGGATCAAAACAGGCCCGTCTTGCGCGACAGGAACTTGTGCCCCACTGTTGTGCTCCCCTGAATAGGAGCGCAAAAATGCCCCGCCCGGTCGTGGTTGCCTCCGCTGTTGTCATGGCTCTCCTCATGAGCGGTATCGCACTTCCCCGCGCCGTCGCGGCCCAGTCCACCGCAAAAGGCGTCACTGTAGCTGTGGACGTTCGCTGCAACCCCAACAATGCCGTCTCGTTGAGCGTGGCTCCCTGGACCGCTCAGTTGGCGCAGGGAGACTCGATCATCTGGGTACTCGACCCCAATGCGAACGTCCCCGAGATAACGATCACGTCGAAGCAGCCTGGATGGCCATTCACGACGTCCCCGCCGTATAAAGGCAACGCCGCCAGGCCGCCGAAGGGCTCCGGCATGAGACCCAACCAGGCTGGCAGACGCTACGCCTACGGCATAACCGCGGTTTGTACTCGCGCCGACGGCACGACCAATACGGTGGTCATCGACCCGGACATGATCATCCAATAGTTCCGGCATACTGCTGTCAGGCGCTTCTGTCGTCCACGAGAAGCGCTGGAGAGGAGGGGTGACCGTGCAGCCGACCGATGTAACTGGAGTCTCGTCCCAGGCGCAGCACCCGGACACGATCGGACCGTACAAGATCATTCGCGTCCTCGGTGAAGGCGGGATGGGCACGGTTTACGAAGCGGCCGAGACTGGCGCGGTTCGTCGTAACGTCGCGCTCAAGATCGTTCGCGTGGGTCTGAATTCGCACGAAGTGAGAGCGCGTTTCGAAGCTGAGCGCCAAGCCCTGGCGCTCATGGATCATGCCGGAATCGCCAAGGTTCTCCAGGCTGGCGAAACCCCCGAAGGTGAGCCCTTCTTCGCGATGGAGCTCGTCAAGGGCATGTGCCTGACGGACTACTGCGACGTCAAGCGGCTTTCAACGAATCAGCGGCTGGAGCTGTTCGCCGCAGTGTGCCACGCGGTACAGCACGCGCACCAGAAAGGCGTAATCCATCGGGACCTGAAGCCGTCGAATGTTCTGGTAACGGAGCAGGACGGCAAGCCGCAGCCGAAAGTGATCGACTTCGGCATCGCCAAAGCGCTCGGTCTCCAGCTCACCGACAGTACGCTGGTCACGCGCGCCGGATTCGCGGTCGGCACCGCGTCCTACATGAGTCCGGAACAGGCCGAGTCGTCGGGAATCGACGTGGACACGAGAAGTGACATCTATTCGCTCGGAGTCATTCTGTACGAGCTGCTCGTCGGCCGGCTGCCGGTTGAGCCGTCGGGTCAAGGCATCCACGCCTTCATTGCGCGTCTGGCTTCGGGGGAAACCAATGCGCCCCGTCCGAGCGCGCGCTTCACCGGCTTGGGCAAATTTCGAGCTACGATCGCACACGCGAGGCGCACGGATCCCGAGCATCTCGGTCGCGACTTGAAGGGTGACCTCGACTGGATCGTGATGAAGGCGCTGGATTTCGATCGCTCTCGCCGGTACGAAAGCGCATTCGCCATGGCGATGGACATCGAGCGATTCCTGATTCACCAGCCGGTTAGCGCTCGGCCGCCCACACCGGTGTATCGCCTTCGGAAATTCGTGAGACGAAACCGGGTGGGAGTCGCGGCAACATCTGCAGCGGTGCTGGCGCTGGTGATAGGCGCGGTATTCACTGCCGTGGGGATGGTGCGTGCGACGCGCGCTGAGGCTGCCGCGGCCAACGAAGCTGCCGCGGCCCGCCAGGTGAGCGATTTTCTTGTTGACCTCTTCCGCGTTTCTGATCCCGGTGAATCGCGCGGCAATGCTGTGACAGCGCGCGAGCTGCTTGACCGCGGTGCGCAGAAATCACTGGTTGATCTCTCGGGGCGGCCTGAGCTGCAGGGCCGGATGATGCAAACCATCGGGACTGCGTACGTCGGACTGGGCCTGTACGGCGCCGCGCAAAGCCAGCTGGAGCAGGCGTTGCGGGCGCGGGAACGAGCACTGGGTCCGACGAACGTCGCTGTCGCCGAGACCGAGCTCTCATTGGGCGACGCCATTCGAGACCACGGTGATGCGGCTTCGGCCGATAGTCATTATGCCCGCGCACTCCGGATTCGCGAGACTGCTTTAGGTCGTGAAGATCCGGCCGTCGCGCGGGTGCTGGCCAGCATTGCCGGGCTCCGCTGGCAACAGGGACGGAATGCGGAAGCTGAGACACTCTACAAGCGGGTTCTGGCGATCGATCAGCGGAAGCTGTCCGCTGATGATACGGTACTGGCCAAGGATTTCGCGTCGATAGGCGTTGTTTACTGGGCTACCGGGCGCTACGCCGACGCGGAGACGAACATGCGCCGCGGTCTCGCCATCCAGGAGCGAAGGCTCGGGCCGGAACATCCCCGTCTTGCCTCGACGCTGAACAACCTTGGTGGGGTCTATTGGTCCGAGGGGCGCTACGGCGATGCGCTTCCGTTGTATGAGCGCGTGCGTGCGATCTTCGAGCGCACCTTCGACCCGATGCACCCCAATGTAGCGATGATTCTGAACAACCTCGGCGAGACTTACTGGAAACTCGGTCGTTATGCGGAAGCAGAGCCGGCGTTCCGGCGCGCCCTGAAGATCAAGGAAGCCCGGATGAAACCGGGCCACCCGAGTATCGCGGTGACACTCAATGGATTAGCGGGATTGCTTCGCGATGCAGGCGGCAGGACTGCGGAATCCGAGGCGGCCTACAAGCGTGCCCTGCGCATCCGCGAAGCCGCTCTGGGGCCCGGCGATCCGAAAGTCGCGGAGACCGTGGGCGATTACGCACAGCTCCTTCGCGGCACCGGGCGAGCGCAGGAAGCGGACGCGCTGGTCAAACAATACAGTCGGTCACGTTAGGAGCCCTCCGGTCCTGAGTGATTGCAACGCTTTTGAGGCATATCTTTCAGCCAGGATCAACTACTGGCTGAAGACATGACGGCGGAAATGCACTTGGAGGAGACGCTCGATCCAGATGACTGGGACTCGACACGAGCGATAGGCCACAAGATGCTCGACGACGTGTTCGAGGACCTCGAGTCCATTCGAACACGACCTGTCTGGCAACAACTCC
>JAHFCS010000169.1 GCA_023249395.1 Gemmatimonadota bacterium | reverse complement strand
GGGAGTCAGGATCCCGCTTCGCCGTCCCGACCGCATGTCCTGAAAGATGAATGGAAGCCACATCACCGGTACGTCGCCGACGTAAAGCACCGCTGGGCGCGCCACCATGATGTTCTTGGAGATCATCTTGATCTCCTTCGACTGGAAATGGTAATCGGGAATCGAGTCGTCGCAGCTGGTGATCGAGCCGTTCCGCGCATAGAAGGCGGTCGAACCGCCTCGTGTCGTGTCGCGGATGAACGATGCTTCGGTTCCGTGAACGTACCACTTCTCACCGCTTTCGATCGCGGTGCTGATGTTGGTGACGCTCCCGCGCCGCGCCTCGATGTTGTACCGTAGCTGGCCCACCGCAACGATGTCCGCCGCCGACTGCGTCGGATCGCGCAGTATCAGCGTGTCGCCGCGCGCCACCACAACCTTCGTCGAGTCGTTGTAGATGATCGTGTCGCCGACGAGCAGTGTGCCGCCGCGCCCGACCCCTGCCGGATGTCCCTCGAGGTACAGCAGCCTGGTCTTCGCGTCGAAATGGACGCGGACGCCCTGATATCGCGTCGCCGCATACCCCGGCTTGGCGAGGAGGAGAGTGGCGACTGAGTCGGCCTCCGTCCATTTGATCAGCTCGCGGACCTTCGTCGAATCCGCTTTGGTCGAATCGGTATTCGCGGTATCCGCCCTAACTGTGTCGCGCGCCGGCGCTGCGCGCCCAGGCGGACGCGTCGGCCGTACGACCTGGGCGTCAGCACCGGCGACGACCACGAGCGCTGCCACCGCCACGACGAATCCGCGGACGGCCACCGTCATGCGTTCGCTCCCAGTCTCCTCGGCTCCCGACGGATCGCCTCCGCGGGTGCATCCGCCTGCTCCCGCAGGCGCTCCTCCAGCGCGGCCGCTTCGTTTCGCGCCCGCCTGCGTCGCGTCACCATGAAGGACAGTGCTACGCCCAGCTCAAAGAGCAGATACAGCGGAACCGAGAGCGCGAATAGAGTTGTCGGGCTCGCGTCGGGAGTGATGAATGCCGCGACGATGACCGTTACCACAATCGCGTGGCGGCGGTACCTTGTCAGGAACTTCGGCTGGATGATTCCGAGAGCCGAAAGCAGCAGGATCGCGATCGGCAGCTCGAATGCGAGGCCGAACGCCAGCATCATGCTGAATGCAAAGCCGAAGTACTGGGTGGCCTCGATCATCGGTGTCAGCGCCGACGACTCGAAGCCCATGAAAAACTTCAGCGTGAACGGCATCACGACGAAGTAGCACAGCGTCACGCCGGACAGGAACAGGAATATCATGCCGAAGAGAACCGGGACGATGATCCGCTTCTCGTGCGCGTGAAGTGCCGGAGCGAAGAATCCCCAGAGCTGGTATCCGATCACCGGAGTGGCGAAGAGGATCCCGAGAATCAGCGACGCGTTCAACACGATCGAGAACGACGTCCCCGGGTGCGTAAAGACGAGCTGGCGTCCGCGCAGATACGGCTCGATCGGACGGGCGAGAATCGCCACGACATCTATTCCGCCGCGCGAAAGGACCACGAACGACAGGACAACGCCCACGATGACCGCGCCGACGATCCAGAAAAGACGATGCCTCAGCTCCTCGAGATGATCGAGGAAGGGCATCTCAGTATCAGCGGCCTTGCGCGGCACCGGCGATCGTGCTCCTATGTCATCGCGCGCAGGCGCTCACGCGCCAGTGCGGCCTCGTCCGACTCCGGGTAAAGCCGGATCACATCGTTGAACGTCCGCTTGGCGGTGGTCGTTCTTCCCGCCCGCTGCGCCGCGACGCCACGCTTGTAGAGTGCGGTCGGCGCTCGCAGCGACGTTGGATATTTCGTCACCACCGTCGCATACGCCGAGTCCGCCGCTGCCGCCTTCTTTTCTCCGGCCAGGGCCTCGGCGAGGAAGAACTGGGCATCGGGCGCGAGCTCCGAATCCGGATAACGCGCCAGGAGATCCGCGAACGCGGCTCGCGCCGCGCTGTTACCGCCTCTCGAGAGCTGGTCGCGTCCCATCTGGAAGAGCTCGTTCGGACCTGGCGCATCCTGCACTGGTCGAGTCGTGTCAGGAGCGGTGCCGTTCGCCACCGGTGGCGGGGACGGAGGAGTCATTGCTCTCATGCGCTGTTCAAACGCAGCGCGCATCTCCTGAATACGCTGTTGGCTCTGTCCCGATGCTTCCTGGAGCTGAAGAATCTGATTCGAGATGTCGCGCAGGGCGCTCTGCGATTCCGAGCGGACACGCGTGACACGAACATTGAGTGAAGCGAGCGTATCGTTGACCGCCCGCAACGCGCTGAGAATCTGTGCCATCTGCATCGCGCGCGCGGAATCCGCGGCTGAATTCTCCGCTCGCACTGTATTGACCTCATCGCGCAGCTGATCGAGATCCGTCTTCGACGCGAAGCACGCAGTAGTCACCAGTGCAGCGAAGGTCACGCCCGCCGCGGCTCGCGCCGCTCTCCAACCGCCCATCATCATCCTCCTTCGATGATCTCGAACTCGCACCGCCTGTTGAGGGCGTAGGCTTCCTGTGTATTACCCTGAACAGCCGGCCGTTCCTCGCCCATTGTCACAATCTCCATTCGGGCTTCGTCCACCCCCAGCGCTGCGAGGTAGCGCTTCGTCTCGGCAGCGCGTCGAAGTCCGAGGGCGAGATTGTATTCGTCCGAGCCCTGCGAATCGGTGTGGCCTGTTATTCGAATTCGCATGTTGGGATGGCGGAGAAGCACGGGCGCCTTCGCTTCGACGGCGGTCCGCGCCTCGTCGGTGAGCGCTGACTCGTCGAGGTCGAAGAAGATCGTCGCCGCAAGAGCCGCCCGCTCCACCTGGCTGACCGGTGCAGCTGTCGGCGGGCCTGCCTTCGCCGCTGCTTCGGCGGCGGCCGCCGCGGCCGCTCTCGCGGCGTCGGCGCGGGCAATCGAGTCGAGCCTCGCCTGCTCGCGCAGAAGGCTGTCAGCGTTGATGCGCCGCGGCGCGGGACGCTCGGACGGTTTCTTGTGGCATCCGGCGAGAATGAGCGCGAATACGACGGTTACCGTGGCAGTGCGTGCGAGTATTGACATTGGCCTTTTATGAAGTGGATCGAGCATTCTGCGGTACATCACGGAGAGTTCAACATCGGGGACCACGCCGAGAGTCGTGCCCCGGCGTTGCGTGTCAGTTGACGGAATCGGCCGGACTCGGTGTCCAGCACCCAGATCTGTTTCGAGCCGCCGCGCGTCGAAGACAGCGCGAGGTGGCGCCCGTCCGGTGCCCAGGACGGACCTTCGTTTTCCCCTTCGCTCGTCAGACGCCGCGACTCCTTGTCGCGAAGCGTGATAAGCCATACCTGAAAATCGCCATTTTGCTGCTCATAAGCGACGGTCCGGCCGTCCGGCGACCAATCCGGAGCGGTCCGATACGTCCGCACCCCCGGCACAAAGGGCGTCAGGAGCTGCATGTTGGTGCCGTCGGCGTCCATCGTGTAGACCTCGGGAAATCGCGAACGGCCGGAGATGAAAGCAATCTGCCGTCCATCCGGACTGAAGGTCGGCGAATTGTTGTCGCTCCCCATCCCGAATGTCAGTCGCTCCGCCGGCGGTGAGCCATCGGCGCTCACCATGAACAGATCGGTTCCCGATTCATCGCCGTTGGAGTAGACGATGTTTCGCCCGTCGGCCGAATAGACCGGCGTGATGTTGAGACCGGTCCCGCTCATCGCTCTGGAATTCCCAGTCTCGAGGTCGAGCTGCTCTATCTGCGTCCCGACATTGGTCATTCGCGAATAGACAAGTCGCCGCCCGTTTGGATGCCACGCCGGCGACATCGCGGTACCGCGGCCCGTCACCGCCCTGTCGTTCTCTCCGTCGCTGTCCACGATCCGAATCATCCCATTGTGGACGTAGGCGATCCGTGTGGCCGCGATCCCTCGCTTGCCGGTGATCCAGCTCTCGACCTCGTCGCTCACGTGGTGAATGCTCATCCGCTCGTTATCCGCAGCGGCGACCCGCGCCATCGAGTCGGCCCTGACGAGCGTGGCCACCTTCGTCTCCGTGGCGTGCGCCACCGAATCCCGGCGATCTTCCTCCCACCGCCCGATAGTCCGCCGCACATAGGCGGCGGCCGCCGAATCGCGACGAAGCGAATCACGTACAACGAACCGTCGCGGACGCGGATCCTTCTTCACTGGCGGACGCCTCATGATCGCCGCTCTCGTGCGGAGCACGCGATCCAGCGAATCTCTCGACGTCTTCTCTCGCAATGTCGCTTCGACGGTTATCGAGTCGCGGATCGCCACGTCACGCACCGGAGGCACGGTGACGACAGGGAAGTCGCGCATTTCGATACGTCTCTTGGCGCCCACGTCGTAAAGGGCCACACGGAGTCCGGTGGCGTTCCGGCGGGCCTGAACGATCGCGGCCGCCCCAAGCTTGGAGAAAAGCTCGTAATTCGGATCCTGCCCCGGCGCAGGCGCAATTCCCATGAGGGTCGAAGGGTCGAGCGGAATCGGAGAGACACGATCGCTGTAGTCGAGGTCACGCTGGATAATCGTTCTCACCGAATCACCCGCTGTCGTGTCAACCGGGAGCACGATCACTCGCGGGACAGATCCTCGCGGATAGCTCAGTCCGAGACGCACTCCTGGCCTTGTCGAGGCGGTATCCTGTCCGCAGGCGTTTGTGCTTACGACGAGCACGGCGAGACAAACGCACGCCGCGAGAGGGTAGAAGTCGAGGTTCATCTGAGAAAGCGGGGATCGAAGCTGAAGACGACGGGCAACACGTCATCCCGGAAGCCGTCAGGGAGATGTCCGAAGTTGGGGGCGGCCGATTCGATCGCACCCTGTGCTTCGAGGTCGAATGCGTAGGATCCCGATCGCGTAACGAAGCGGACGATCTTCACCGAGCCGTCACGGTAAATCAAGAACATCACTTCGGCGCGGAGCGCTGAATTGGTATCACTCGGCTTGAAGTTGAGTGCGATTTGCCGGACGATATTGTTGAGATACCCCGGGAAGGGGAAATCGATTCCTTCTATGTGAACGGTCGCCACGTCGGTGCCCGCGCCACCCTCGGGTCCGCCACCCGCTCTTGGCGCGGCAGTTTTCGGCACTGGCCTGGTCGTCGGCGGCACCGGTGTAGAGCGCGCCTTGGATTTCTGCGGAATTGCCTTGGCGAGCGGAATTGCGCGCTCCTTCGGTGTCGGAGGCGCCACCGGGGCAGCGTCCGGCGTCTTCACCACTGGCGTGGGCTCGGGCGTCACTTCGCCGATCGCACGCTCGCCCGGCGGTGCCGCGACGATGTCCACCTTGTAGAACGGCGGCAGCGCCTCGGGAGCTCGGTCGCGGAAAGCGTAGATCACGAGGGCGAGCATCGACAGGTGAAGCGCCACCGACATTCCGAGGGGACCACCGAGATGCGCGTGGGATTTCCCTGTCCGCATCAGCGCTCCTGCTCAGGTTCGGCGACGAGGCCGACGTCCGAGATGCCGCTTGCTCGCATCACAGCCAGAACGCGGACGACGGAGCCGTACGGCACTCCCTGGTCGGCGCGCAGGTAAATCCCCT
>JAHFCS010000168.1:688-5613 GCA_023249395.1 Gemmatimonadota bacterium | reverse complement strand
CGACATGACCTCCATCGGCAGCAGCGACATGTTTGTCAGAGACAAAATGAGCCCGGCGGCGCAGCGGTTGTAGACCTCATTGAGCTGCGAGATGTCGAGCGCGGTGTGGTTCACGTAGGGGAACGGCACCCAGTAGGGCGAGATGTCCCAGCCCACCATGTTGATCGTGATCTCGGGCCGCAGGCGGTGCAGCTCCGTGAGTACGAGGCGACCGAACTCGAAAGCGCGACGGGATGTCGGGGGCCTGGCATAGAACAGCACCTCACCTCGCCGAGAGGTATTGGTGAACGAGTAGTGCTGCTTGTCGACCGCATAGTCGTAGTGATCGCCGGGCATGCCGTAGTCGTCGGTGAGCTTCTTCGAGAGCCATTTACCCGCGGAGATTCCGTGAAAGCCGAAGCGGTAGGTGTTCTCGGCGAGCACGTAGTCGCTGCCTGACGCGTAGAAAGCAGGCTCGAAATCCTGCGTGAAGTAGAAGCGGCGGGCGTTCGTCGGATGACGGTGGGCCGGATAGGCGGTCTCCCATCCGGTCGCGAAGATGGCCTGGGTGTCGGCATCGAGCCCCGTGGCCTGGTCATAGATACGCAGCTCGCCCCGGAGGTCGGGGTAGGCACTCGTCGTCTGCAGCATGAGCCGGATCGCGGCGAGATCGATCGGCTTGGACTCGGTCGTGTAGAAGTACACCGTCACGGAGTGCCCGGCCTTCTCGAGGAAGTCCATGAACCGGAACGCGTTCTGGTGTCCCCCGCTCGTGCGGCCAGGGGGCGAGATGATCCACGCGGTCTTCACGTTCTTGGTGACCGGAACAGGTGGATCGGTCTCGAACAGGGCCGGAACGGTCCAGTCCACCGCCACGGCGTCGTCGGGGTGCACGAGAGACTCGCCGGGCTTGTTCGTGTTGAGGTCGATCGCGAGTCGGTTGAAGACACGGGAGGCCGCCTGGCGCGGGCCTTCCGACTTCAGCGACGTGACTGCGCGGGATATCAGACTCACTGGAGACTCCTTCGGCGTTCACAGGCTCGGCTCAGATCGGCACCCCTGGAACAGCTAGTAGCCTAACCATGTCCCGATAGACGACAGGAGAAGCCATGCCGCACGACATCATGCGGGCAACCGTCGTCGTCGTCAACTTCAATGGCGGGGAGTTCGTGCTCGAATGTATCGAGTCACTCCACCAACAGAAGACGCCTGGCATCACCGTCGAGATCGTCGTCGTGGACAACGCGTCGACAGATGGATCTGACCGAGAGATCGCTCGCTTCTACCCCGACGCGAGAATCATTCGCAGCCCGAAAAACATCGGCTTCGCAGGCGGAGTCAACCTCGGCATCGCGAACTCCACTGGAGAAGTCGTCGTTCTCATCAACAATGATGCGGTTGCCGCTCCCGGGTTCATCTCAGCGATCGTCGCTCCATTTGCCGAACCCGGCAACGAACGCCTTGCCGCCGTAACCGCGCGCATTCTCCTGAGCGGACGTTTCGTCCCGGCTCCCGGATCGCCGACTGCATATGTGTCCGCCCGTGGTGAACGGTGGGAGCGCGTGCCTCGCAATGCGACCCCCGGAGCGGGGATCGCACTGATCAACAGCACCGGCAATCAGGTCTCACGGTCAGGCAACGGTCGAGACCGCTCGTGGCTCGACTCTACCGACGACGAGGGGAGCCCATCCGAGGTCTTCGGCTTCTCAGGTGGTGGGGCCGCGCTGAGACGGTCAGCGCTCGACAAAGTTGGCCTATTCGACGAACGCCTCTTCATGTACTACGAGGACACAGACCTCTCGTGGCGATTCCGTCGTGCAGGATGGCAGATCAGTTTTGCCGAGGGAGCGACGGTCTGGCATCGCCACGCCGCCTCGAGCGGCATTCGATCACCGTTCTTCCTGCGGCACAACGTGCGCAATCGGGTTCTTGTGACGGCGCGTAACGCCCCGCCGGCGATGCTCGCCGCGGCCGTCATCCGCACGTGCGGCAGTCTCGCTAAATCGCTCAGAGCAGCGCTCGCTCGTGACGGCGGCCAAGACTCCCGAGTGCAGGCTCGAGCGACCGCGCTCGGCCTTGCGCAAGCACTCATCTTGCTCCCCAAGTACCTCGCAGACGGCCGGGCACGCGACGCGAGTTCCCGTCTTCCTCGCGGCTTCATCCGCGACTGGACAGTCGACGACTGAGCCGGAAACCCTACCAAATGACTCTCGACATCTTGATGCCGTTCTATGGGCGGATCGACCATTTTCGCAGTGCGGTGCAGAGCGTGCTCGCCCAGGACAACCCCAATTGGCGTCTTGTCATCGTCGACGACGTGTATCCCGATCTGTCAGCTGGTGAGTGGGCACGCAGTCTTCGCGACGACCGCATCGTGTACCTACGAAATGAACGCAATCTCGGCGTGAGCGGAAACTTCAACCGCTGCATATCACTCATCGAAAACGACTTCGCCGTGATCATGGGATGCGACGACATCATGAAGCCCGGATATGTCGGGCGCATGGCGCGGCTTCGCGCCGAGTACCCGGAAGCGGATCTCATCCAACCGGGGGTGGATGTAATCGACCACGAGGGCAGGCGTTCCCGTCCGCTAGCGGATCGAGTCAAGATGCTACTCCGACCGCGAGGTCACACGCCCCGCGTGCTTGACGGAGAAGAACTCGCCGCCAGCCTGCTCCGCGGCAACTGGTGCTACTTCCCTTCCCTGTGTTGGAGAAGCGACCGTCTCCGGGAGTTTGGATTCCGCGAGGATCGCCGGGTCGTACAGGACCTCACCCTGATCATGCAGATCGTGCTCTCAGGCGGGTCGCTCGTGCTCGACAACGAGCCGGTCTTCAATTATCGGCGCCACGCAGCGAGCGTGTCTTCCTTGGGCGGAATCGACGGCTCGAAATTCGCGGAGGAGCGGATCGTCTTCCTCCAGGCGGCCGAGATCTGCGACAGTCTCGGCTGGCACCGCGCTGCGAGGGTTGCTCGGTCCCACCTCTCATCACGTTTGAACGCGTTGTCTGGGCTACCTGCTGTCATGAGATCACGCGACGTCGAAGGGCGTCGAGCCCTTCTCATTCATGCTCTGGGGCGTCGCTAAGCGTTGCCACCAACGGGGACGACAGTCGGAGGCCGCAGCCTGACCCGCCTGCGGGCGATCAACATGCCACGCGCGAGCATCAGCCGCGCGGTGAGGATCGTTCCGAGCGGGCGCCACTTCAGCGGAGTGACGTTGTAGTCGTGCAAGCGCCGCTCGACGACCACCTCGCTCAGGTGCGAGATCGAACGCGTCGCATTGCCGAGGATCGCCAGCCAGAGATCGTGCGACTCGATGAAGATCTCGGGGAACGGTACGAGATCGCGCACAAGCTCTCGTCGGAATCCCATCGCGCATCCGAAGTAGGGGCGATACCCCACAAGGATCGCCAGAGTGTTCCAGCCGGACTTCCTGTCGTAACCGGACCTCAGCGGCCGGCGTGCGGGCATCCGGCCGTTTTCACCCAGCACCGAGTAGTTGCCGGCAACGACAAGATGCGTGTCCAAATGCGCGATCATCAGCTCTAGTCGCCCGGGAGTCCAGACATCGTCTTGATCGGAGAGCATGATGTACTTCCCGCGAGCGCGGCGAATGGCGTTCTCGAAGGTTCGCACGTATCCGCGGTTGACCGGCTCGGCGTGCAATCGAACGCGCGGATCATCGATGCCCTGGATGACGGCGACCGTGTCATCGGGTGATGCGTCGTCGACGATCACGAGCTCATCGTCGTCGTGAAGCTGCTCGAGAATCGACTCGATCTGCTCCCTCACGAACGGTGCGCCTCGGTAGGTGGCCATGCACACGCTCGCCCGGATCATGCCACCATAGTATTCGCCCGCCACAGCTCTTCCGGCGTCCGACGAGAAGGAGGCCGCCTTGCCCCGAGCAGATTCGCCCGCCCCGTCGACGCGTGTCGTCGCCGTGATCTCAGCGTTCAATCCGGGGCCCGCTCTGCTCGACGCGTGTACCTCGCTGCTGCCGCAGACGAGCTCTGTCACGATCGTCGACGACGGCAGCACGATCGATGTGACAGAGATTCTGGATGCGTGCGCCGCGGCCGGGTGCCAGATCGTCCTGCTCGGGCAGAACTCGGGCATTGCATCCGCACTGAACACGGGCGTCGATACGGCGTTCGCGAGCGGGCCCAATGCTGAGTTCGTGCTGACGCTCGACCAGGATTCGACGCTTCAAAGCGACTACGTCGAACGCGCACTTGCCGCGTTCGACTCGGCCAGGGCGGCGGGCGTGCAGGTCGGCCTGGTCGCGCCTCACTCCGTCGAAGGACTCCCCTCCCGCGTCGCGGAAGTGCGGAACGGGGTCGTCCTGGGGCTGGAGCCTATCCAGTCGGGTCTGGTCATCCCCCGCTCTGTCTGGCAGAGCGCCGGTCCGTTCCGTGCCGGACTCTTTATCGACTCTGTCGACACCGAGTACTTCATGCGTCTTTCCGACCTCGGTTTCGAGACCGTACTCGCGGCTGGTACCCACCTCGGGCACAGCCTTGGCGGTCGATTCCATCCCACGATCTTCGGCCGTCGCTTGCGTTTCGGCGGCAACGAGGTGTCGCTCGTGAGAAGCTCGCCGTTCCGCTACTACTACATCGCCCGCAACCGGGTTCTCATGAACAGGGCATTCGGCTCGCGTCATCGCGCATGGTCGGTTAACGAGACCCTTCTCGATGCGCGGCACTTCGCCATCGTCCTGGCACTGTCGAAGAACCGGGTCGTCCTCGGCCGCCTCATCGTCGCCGGATGGCTCGATGGCATCCGGGGCAGACAGGGTCGCATGCCGAGCTCCGCCGAACGGATCGCCCGCCACTGATCGCGCCTCCCAGCGTCGCTACCTGAGCCGCTTATGATTGTCGGATGCCCAATCCACTTGATGGCACGCTCATCGTGATGCCCGCGCTCAACGAAGAAGA
>JAHFCS010000168.1:0-678 GCA_023249395.1 Gemmatimonadota bacterium | reverse complement strand
GGCCGTCGGCAACGTCGTGCGAGAAGTGCTCTCCGCCTACCCCGGAGCTCATTGCCTCGTCGTCGACGATGGATCCGTGGATGAAACCGGGGCTGAGGCGGCTGCGGCCGGCGCCATCGTCGCGACTCTTCCCTTCAACCTCGGCGTCGGCGGCGCGATGAGGGTCGGCTTCAAATACGCCCTCGAACATGGTTATCGAAATGTCGTCCAAGTCGACTCCGACGGCCAGCACGACCCCGTAGGCCTCCCCGCGCTGGTCGAGCGACTTTCCACTAAAGATCTCGTGTTGGGCGCTCGCTTTGCGGGAACGGGCGAGTACACGGTTCGTGGCCCCCGGCGATGGGCAATGCTCATTCTCTCCGGCATACTCAGCCGATTGGCCGGTACCCGCCTTACCGACACAACGTCTGGTTTCCGAGCCAGCGGTCCGCGCGCGGTCCGTCTCTTCGCGGCGCACTATCCAGCCGAGTACCTCGGGGACACCGTGGAGTCGCTCGTCATTGCCAGCCGAGCCGGATTGTCTGTCGACCAAGTGGCGGTTGCCATGCGCCCACGTGCTGGGGGACGCCCCTCTCACAATCCGTTCAAAGCGGCGATCTACCTCGGGCGTGCAGTGATGGCGCTCTTCATCGCCCTCCTTCGTCCGCCTGTAATCCTGCCTCCGGAGGCCAAAGCTCG
>JAHFCS010000167.1 GCA_023249395.1 Gemmatimonadota bacterium | reverse complement strand
CGCGGAGCGCCTTGACGATCGCCTGCGAGATGTCGTCCTGGATCGCAAATACGTCCTCCATCTCGCGGTCGTACCGCTCGGACCAGAGCTGGTATCCGTCGGCGACGTTCACTAGCTGCGCCGTGATGCGGAGGCGGTTTCCCATCTTGCGCACCGTTCCGTCGAGGACCGTTGAGACGTGCAGCTTGCGGCCAACCTCGCCCAGGTCCTCGTTCTTTCCCTTGAGCGCGAACGAGACGATGCGCGATGCCACTCTGAGCGTCTGCACCTTCGACAGCGCGTTGATTATCTCCTCGGCCATTCCGTCGGCGAAGTATTCGTTCTCCGGATCCGCGCTTGCGTTGACGAACGGCAGAACCGCAACCGACTTTGCCGCCGACACGACCTGCTGTGGAATCGTCTGGGTGTCTGTCGGCGTGGAGAGTGAGCTCGAGGAAAGCGCCTGAGCGAAGAGCGCGGCGGTCTTGTACCGGTCGGACGCGTCGGTCGCCATCGCCTTGCTCACCGCCCGCTCGACGCTCTCGGGAACGCTTGCGCGAATCGATCGAAGTGGTCTGGCCGTATCGGTGAATCGTTTTGCCATCACTGCCTGCGCCGTCGGTCCGGTGAAAGCCCGCTCGACGCTCAGCATCTCGTAAAGAACACAGGCGAGACTGTATTGATCGCTCCGCCCGTCGAGGTTCGCTTCTCCCGCCGCCTGCTCGGGACTGACGTATGCCGGAGTACCGACCATCATCCCGGTCTGCGTGAGAGTTTCGCTGCCGGCTTCGCTGACAGCTTTCGCGATCCCGAAGTCCATCACCATCGCCTCACTCTCGTACAGCATCACGTTCTCGGGCTTGATGTCGCGATGGACGATCTGCTGGCGATGTGCGTAGTCGAGCGCGGACGCGATCGCGCGCGCGTGATGCACCGCTTCCTCGATCGGAAGCTGATGATCGCGGTCGAGCCGTTCCCGCAGTGACTCGCCTTCGACGTACGGCATCACGTAGTACAGGAAGCCATCGGCTTCGCCCGAATCATGGAGTCCGAGGATGTGCGGATGGTTGAGCCGTGCCGCGAGCTTTATCTCTCGAAGAAAGCGATCGGGTCCGAGCGATGCAGCGAGCTCGGGATGGAGCACCTTGAGCGCGACCAGGCGCTCGTGCTTTCCATCCTGCGCGAGGTAAACGGTGGCCATCCCGCCTCGCCCGA
Source organism: Gemmatimonadota bacterium (assembly GCA_023249395.1). GTDB lineage: Bacteria > Gemmatimonadota > Gemmatimonadetes > Gemmatimonadales > Gemmatimonadaceae > UBA4720. Next base: position 4,429 of record JAHFCS010000167.1, on the reverse strand, counting down.
GCTCGCGGTCAATCGTGTAGGAATGCCCGAGCGCGTTGCGCAGTCGTTCGATCGGCAGGGCCAAGGTCACATCACCTGGAGCAGCGCTTGATACCGCGGAGAGCTCCTGATCGAGTCGAGATCCGGATCATTTTCCATCCACTCCTTGTCAGCGTAGCCCTTATCGACGGCACGCTCCAGAGTTGAAATCGCGTCCTCCAGCTTGCCGAGCCTCGCGTAGGTGCACGCGATGTTGTAGAGCACAGCCGGGTCGTCCGGATCAACCGCCAGCGCGCGACCAACGAAATCCATGGCCTCCGCCTGCTCGCCGAGAGTGGCGAGTGTTCCCGATCCCAGCATCAGAGCGCGCGCGTCGTCGGGATTCAATTCGAGCCGCTCGCGGATCAACTGAATGGTGTGGCGATACGCGTTCCTGGCATCTGAGTCCATGCCACTCATGGTGAAAGCCTGCGCCAGGAAATTGACGGACTGAAAGTCCTCCGGCCGAAGACTCGACGCTCGCTCGAAGAGCTTTGCCGCTTCGGCCGGTTGTCCCTGCGAGAGACGCGCGCGCCCAAAGAAATACGGTGCCTCGAAGAGCTTGGGATCGAGCCGCATCGCTGCTTCGAACTCACGCTCCGCCTCGTCGAAGCCCTTGCTCAACGATGCGGCCAGACCTCGCGCGACGTGAGCTTCGGCAAGATCGGGCTCGAGCTCCATTGCCTTTCTGCTAGCGAGGTCGGCGTGTCTCAGGTTCGCGTCGCGCGCGTCGAACCACATGTAGAGCACCGAACAGCAATCGGCGACACCGGCGTGGGCGAGGGCGTATTCGGGATCTATGTCGATTGCACGGTTGAACATCTGCCGGGCATACTCGAGACTCTTGCGGCGATGCTGTTGAAAAAACTGCCGGCCTCGCAGGTAATACTCGTACGCCTGGACGTTCACGGTCCGCGCCTTTTCGATCGCCTTCTTCTCGTCTTCGCTCAGGATCACACGCAGAGCCTTGACGATCGCCTGCGATATGTCGTCCTGGATCGCGAACACGTCCTCCATCTCGCGATCGTACCGGTCCGACCAGAGCTGGTATCCGTCGGCGACGTTGACGAGCTGAGCGGTGATGCGAAGACGGTTGCCCATTCGCCGCACGCTGCCGTCGAGAACTGTGGACACGTGAAGCTTGCGCCCGACATCAGCGAGATCCTCGTTCTTTCCCTTGAGGGCGAACGAAACGGTCCGCGATGCAACGCGCAGCGACTGGATCTTCGACAGCGCGTTGATGATCTCCTCAGCCATTCCGTCGGCGAAATATTCGTTCTCCGGGTCGGTGCTCATGTTGGAGAAGGGAAGCACCGCCACCGATTTCGCTGACGAGACCGTCTGCTGCGGAAGCGTCTGTGTGTCGGTAGGCGTCGAGAGACTTCCCGACGCGAGTGCCTGCGCGAACTGGGCCGCCGTCTTGTATCGCGCGCCGGAGTCCGTTGACATGGCTTTGGTAACGGCGCGCTCCACCGATTCCGGGATGCTCCCGCGCAACGAGCGAAGCGGCTTCACGGTGTCAGTGAAACGCTTCGCCATCACCGCCTGCGCAGTTGGTCCGCTGAATGCACGCTCGCCACTCAACATCTCGTAGAGAACGCAGGCGAGACTGTACTGATCGCTGCGCCCGTCGAGATTCGTTTCGCCCGCCGCCTGCTCGGGGCTCACGTACGCCGGCGTGCCGACCATCATTCCGGTCTGAGTGAGGGTATCCGCACCCGCCGCGCTGACCGCCTTCGCAATCCCGAAATCCATCACCATCGCCTCGCCCTCGTAGAGCATGACGTTCTCGGGCTTGATGTCGCGATGGACGATGTTCTGGCGATGCGCGTAGTCGAGAGCCGAAGCGATCGAGCGCGCGTGATGAACTGCTTCGTCTATCGGGAGCTGGCGCTCACGGTCGAGTCGCTCCCTCAGCGACTCTCCCTCGACGTACGGCATCACGTAGTACAAAAAGCCGTCGGCCTCGCCGGAGTCGTGGAGCGGAAGGATATGGGGATGGTTGAGTCGGGCGGCGAGCTTGATCTCGCGCAGGAAGCGCTCGGGTCCGAGCGTCGCGGCGAGGTCGGGATGCAGGACTTTCAACGCGACCAGCCGCTCGTGCTTGCAATCCTGCGCAAGATACACGGTGGCCATCCCGCCGCGGCCAAGCTCCCGATCGATGGTGTAAGTCTGAGAAAGCGCGGACCGAAGTCGCTCGAGCGGAGGATTCATTTCGCGGTCACATTGCGCTGACGATTGCCTGGAAGCGCGGATTGCTTCGGAGCGGATCAAGGTCCTTGTCGTGCTCGATCCACGTCCGGTCGCCCCATCCCTTGTCAACCGCGCGCTCGAGCGCTGAAAGCGATTCATCCAGCTTTCCGAGCACGGCGTAATTGCAGGCAACGTTATACAGCAGCATCGCATCCTCGGGGTCAATCTCCATCGCGCGCGTCGCAAATTCCATCGACCGCTCGGTATCGTGCAGCACCGCGTACGATACCGCACCGAGAATGCAGGCGCGCGGGTCGTCGGGATTCAGCTCGAGATGCTGCTCGAGGAGCTTTACTTCCCGCCGCCGCGCGTCCAGCATCTCGTCCTTCTTCCCCTGCGCGTCGAGTGCCTGCGCGAGAAAGTGCTGCGGCTGATAGTCCTCCGGCCGAAGAGTCGCCGCCCGCTCGAGAAGCTTTACGGCTTCCTCAAACCGGCCCTGCGACAGTCGCGCGCGTCCAAACCAGTACACGGCCTCGTAAAGCTTGGGATCGAGTCGCATTGCAGTCTCGAACTCCGTTTCCGCCTCGTCAAACCGCTTGCTCAGCGATACCGCGAGACCGCGCGCCACATGCGCCTCCGCGAGCTCCGGCTCGAGCTCGAGCGCCTTGCTGCTCGCGACATCCGCCTGCCTCAGATTGAATTCGCGCGCGTCGAAGTAGGTGTAAAGCAGCGAGCAGCAGTCCGACACTCCGGCGTACGCCCGGGCGTAATCGGGGTCAATCTCGATCGCCTTGTTGAACATCTGCCGCGCGTACTCGAGACTCTTTCGGCGAATATGGTGGAAATACTGCCGTCCCCTCAGGTAGTAGTCGTAGGCTTGAAGATTGACCGCCCGCGCCTTCTCGATCTGCTTCTTCTCGCCCTCGCTCAGGATGACGCGCAGCGCCTTGACGATCGCCTGCGAGATATCGTCCTGGATGGCGAAAACATCTTCCATCTCGCGGTCGTAGCGCTCCGACCAGAGGTGGTAGCCGTCGGCGACGTTGACGAGCTGCGCCGTGATGCGAAGCCTGTTGCCCATCTTGCGCACGCTGCCCTCGAGGACTGTTGACACTTTCAGCTTGCGCCCGATCTCGCCGATGTCCTCGTTCTTTCCCTTGAACGCGAAGGACGAAGTCCGCGACGCGACGCGCAGCGACTGAATCTTTGTCAGCGCGTTGATGATCTCTTCGGCCATTCCGTCAGTGAAGTATTCGTTCTCGGGATCGGCGCTCATGTTGGCGAACGGAAGCACCGCGACTGATTTCGCAGCCGATACCACCGGCTGCGGCATCGTCTGCGTGTCGGTGGGCGTCGTGAGTCCGGACGCCAGCGCCTGCGCGAACATCGCCGCCGTTGGGAAGCGTGACGACACCTCGGTCGACATCGCTCGGCTTACGGCACGCTCGACGTACTCGGGGATCGTATCCCGGACTGTGCGCAGTGGCTTCACAGTCTCCGTGAATCGCTTGGCGAGCACTGCCTGCGCCGTCGCGCCGGTGAATGGTCGCTCTCCGCTCAACATCTCGTAGAGAACGCATGCAAGACTGTATTGATCACTTCGGCCGTCGAGGTTTGCTTCCCCCGCCGCCTGCTCCGGGCTGACGTACGCAGGCGTGCCAACCATCATTCCCGTCTGCGTCAGCGTTTCTCCCCCTGCGGAGCTAACTGCCTTGGCGATGCCGAAGTCCATGACCATCGCCTCGCCCTCGTAGAGCATGACGTTCTCGGGCTTGATGTCGCGGTGGACGATGTTCTGCCGGTGAGCGTAATCGAGGGCGGAAGCGATTGAGCGCGTGTGATGAAGCGCTTCCTCGAGGGGAAGGTGCTGTTCCCGGTCGAGGCGCTCGCGCAGGGACTCACCCTCGACGTATGGCATCACATAGTACAGAAAACCGTCAGCCGCTCCGGAGTCGAAGAGCGGCAGAATGTGAGGGTGATTGAGCCGGGCGGCGAGCTTGATCTCGCGGAGAAAGCGATCCGGGCCGAGTGAGGCGGCGAGGTCGGGATGAAGCACTTTGAGGGCGACGACGCGGTCGTGCTTGCAATCCTGCGCAAGGTAGACCGTTGCCATCCCACCGCGTCCCAGCTCGCGGTCGATCGTATAGGAACCCGCGAGCGAGTCGCGAAGCTTTTGAACTGGAAGTTGCAAGCTATGAAAAACCGGGTGAACGCTTTG
>JAHFCS010000008.1:12112-19706 GCA_023249395.1 Gemmatimonadota bacterium | reverse complement strand
CCCTGGCGGCCGGACGTCGATTCGGTCAGGCAGCTTTCGCCGCGCAATGGCCACATGACGTGGCGTGAATTCAGACGTGACAATGGCCTCACGCTCTAGGCGACGACTTCAGAGCCGCCGCGCCACCTCGTGACCCGAATCGCCGATATCGGGCTGCCTTTCGGAGGCACCTGGGACATCTCGATTTCTCCCGAGGGCACGGGCAGCAGAATCACCATTACCGAGAATGGAGAGATCTACAATCCCGTCTTCAGAGTCATGTCGAAGCTCATGAATCAGACAGCGACTATCGACTCGTATCTCACCGGTCTCGCAGGAAAACTAGGTGACACCTACACGCCGCCGGCCTGAGAACATCCGGTTAACGCTGCGCCGCCGAGGGATCGCCCGGTGTGGAAACCGGGACGGCGATGGTGACGGTAGTGCGCTTGATGCAAATTGGGCGATGATGCATATCTTAGGAAAAAGCGCCCCCGGGCCGCGCGGCGGCCTGCCGGCGATCGAGTGTCATACCGTGAATCCTGTGATCGGGACGTGACTGTGCAGCCTGCCGACACCGAGATGCTTTCGAAAATCGAAGTTCTCGCTGACCTCGAGAAGATCGTCGCCGAGCTGATGAAGGCGCACGAGGCGAAGCGGATACTCTGGTTCCCCAGCGAAATTCTCGATCCGCCGCCCGACGAAGATCCTGACCGGCATCTCCGCGAGCTTCGGAAACGGGCGGAAGGCATCAGTGAGCCGGCCAGAGTAGCGCTCGCGCTCAACCTCCTTACCGAGGAAGGGCTGCCGCATTTCCACCGCATTCTCGCGGTGTATCTCGGCGATGAGAGCCACTGGAAGACGTGGACGAACCTGTGGACCGCGGAGGAGGACAGGCACGGTGTCATTCTTCACGACTACACGCGTGACGCGCAGGTATTCGACCGCGTGGTGATCGAGAAGATGCAGTTCGACTACATGCGCGCCGGATTCTCACCCGCCTGGGACCGCGACCCGTACCGCGTGTTCGTGTACACGTCGCTTCAGGAGCGAGCTACACAGATATCGCACGCGAATACCGGGAAGCTTGCGTCAGAGACGGAGCCAATGATCGGGACGGTGCTCGCCAATGTCGCCAAGGAAGAGGCGCGGCACTTCACCTTCTACCGGTCGGTGTTCAAGGAAGTCCTCGACCGGGATCCTAATCAGGCGCTCGAGTCGGCGGCGAAGATAATGCCCGCGATCGACATGCCGGGCGTGAACATGCCGCACTTCCGCGAGCTCGCAGACGTCGTGAGGCGAGCGGGGATCTATGGCCCGCGGGACTACCTCAAGATCGTCGAGGAGCAGATCAAATTCTGGGCGATCGACAGGCTGACCGGTTTGAACGATGCCGGGCGCAAGGCACAGGAGAAGATCATGGCCATCCCGGCGCGTCTCGAGCGGATTGCAGGGGTGATGGAGGCGAAGACCAAACCCAAGACCTTCTCCTTCGACGTCATCTTCCGTCGCGAGTTCGCCATGGAGTGAATTGCGCGCGGCGCCTCGGTGTCGCTGGCAACAACAGAAAGACTCGAGATCTGTGTGCGGCGGGAGCTGATGACATCCTCCTGACAGGCCGCTTGCTGTCGTAGAGTGGGAGCGGTTGCCGCGGCCGCCGACACTCGCCAACCGACCGGGGCGAACTTTACTAGCTGACTGCTGGCGCCTGGACGCTGCCGAGCCCGATGTCGTCGGCGACCGACTGCATCGCGCGGATCACGAAGGCGATGTGTTCCTCGAGATCCACACCGAGCTCCTCGGCGCCCGTGATGACGTCCTCGCGACTGACGCCGCGGGCGAAGGCCTTGTCCTTCATCTTTTTGCGCACCGACCTCGCTTCCACCTCGTGGACGCTTCGGCTCGGCCTCACGAGCGCCGTCGCCGTTATGAGGCCCGTCAGCTCGTCCACGGCGAAGAGCGTCCTGGCCATCGGAGTTTCTCTCGGTGTTCCGCTGTAGGTCGCGTGGCCGAGGATCGCCTGCAGAATGTCTTCGGGATATCCGCGGCCGCGCAGAATCCGCACGCCTTCGGCAGGATGCCCCTCTGTCGGCGAGTGCTCGGCGTTCGGATAGCGCTCGTAGTCGAAATCGTGGATCAGACCAGTGGTCCCCCAGCGGTCTGCGTCCCCCCCGAACTTTGCTGCGTACGCGCGCATCGCGGCTTCCACCGAGAGCATGTGCTTCCGGAGCGAGTCACTCGCAGTGTACTCGTGCATCAGCGCCAGCGTCTCGGCGCGCGGCGGAAGGGCCTGGTCAGGCAATTGACCTCCCGTGGTCGGAGAGCCCGTCGGGCGGTTTGTGGTATCGCTCGGTCGGTCCGTTTTTCACCGCGGAGAACGCAGAGAACGCGGAGGAAGGCTGGGTCATCAACCAGAAAGGAGCATTGCACTGATTCTCTTCGCCAGTGGCTGAGTGTTGAACGGGGTTACGCATCGATTCGATCCCGCGGTTCCTGTTTTCATTCTTTTCTGTTCACTCCGCGGTCTCCGCGTTCTCTGCGGTAAGAAAACTCAGCATTTCTTGATGCCGGGAAAGACCGCGAAGCTCACCGAGGCGGCAAGCTGGAGCAACAGCAGCGCGACGAGAAGAAAGCGCACCGCCTTCGAGCGCTGCCGGCCGGCGGGAAGACTTCGCCGGTAGATCTCCCACCCGATGAGGATGACGACGCCCTCGACGGCGAAGTCGAGCGCAGGCTGTCGATAAAGCTGAAGTCCGATCACCGGTCCGCCCGGCCAGGTCGGCTTGAGTCCCGTCACGTAGTCGGCGACGCCGTGTGACGCTACGACGAGTGCGACGAACGCGGCAGCCGCGAGATCGCGGACGGTGGCGTAGTATGCAAGCGACAGAACTGCTGCAAGCACTGCAATCGCCGGCAGCGAGTGGGAAAGCATTTCTGACGGCGGCGACTCGATACCTGCTACGCACACAGCGGCGTCTGTCCAGTCGGGCAGCTGCGTCGCGAGCAACAGCAGCCAAAGGGGAATCGTTGACCGGTATCCCTTGCCCGCGATCGCGATCCCGATGTGTCCGCCGTACATCGGGCGCTATCGCCTCGCCCGCCAATCGAGGACGAGTGTCACGACCGCGATCAGGAGCATCGCGCCTACGAGACGCCATACGCCATTTCCTGCAGCGAATGGCATCACTAGGTGAGCGCGACAATCAGGAAAGGCATCCAGTCACGAGTTCGCGTAACTTAGCGGCGGCCATGACGAACGTCACTCACCTCGAATGCGCCGCCTGCGGCGCGATCTACCCCGCGGGCCAGCTTCGCAACCTCTGTACCGTATGTGGGAAGCCACTCCTCGTGCGGTATGATCTCGCTCGCGCGTCGGCGACCCTCACACGCGAAAGTCTCGCGACCCGCCGCGCCGACATGTGGCGGTATCGCGAAGTGATGCCGGTAGACGACGACGCCAACATCGTCTCGCTGGGTGAAGGGTGGACGCCTCTGCTGCACGCCCGGCGACTCGGAACATCGCTCGGGATGGAGAGGCTCCTGATCAAGGACGAATCCCTCAATCCAACGCAGAGCTTCAAGGCCCGCGGAATGTCGGCAGCGGTTTCGATGGCGCGCGAGCTCGGAGTGCGAAAGCTCGCCGCGCCGTCGGCGGGCAATGCCGCCGGAGCCCTCGCCGCTTATGCAGCCAGCGCCGGAATCGATGCATATCTATTCATGCCCCGCGACACGCCGCGAGCCAACATCGTCGAGTGCCGGCAGACAGGCGCTCGTGTCACGGTCATTGACGGCCTCATCACCGATTGCGGAGCCGAGGTCGCCAGGCGGAAGGACGCGGAGGGCTGGTTCGATGTCTCGACTCTCAAGGAACCCTATCGCGTGGAAGGAAAGAAGACCCTCGGCTACGAGCTCGCCGAGCAGCTCGGCTGGCGATTACCCGATGTGATCCTGTATCCCACAGGCGGTGGAACGGGACTCATCGGAATGTGGAAGGCGTTCGATGAAATGGAGTCGATGGGTTTGATTGGCTCGAAGCGTCCGCGTATGGTCACCGTTCAGGCGGCGGGGTGCGCGCCGATTGTGCGGGCGTTCGAATCCGGTATGAGGCACGCCGATGAGTTCGCCAATGCAGCCACCGTCGCATCGGGGCTGCGCGTTCCAAAGGCGATCGGCGACTTCCTCATTCTCGACGCGCTGCGTGCGTCCGGTGGAACGGCGGTCGCAGTCACCGACGACGAGCTCCTGGCCGCGGTCGGTGAGATCGGACGTCTGGAAGGACTGTTCGTTGCACCCGAAGGAGCGGCTTGTCTCCCGGCGATCCGGATGCTTCTCGAGCGGGGTGAGCTCGAGCGAGATGAAGAGGTGGTTTTGTTCAACACCGGCGCGGGAATCAAGTACGTCGACGTGATGGGGAAATAAGAGCGGGGCGCACATCGATGTGCGCCCCGCTTAGCGATCACGCCCGAAACCTTTTCGTCCGTCAGGCTCGCCGGCTCTCCTTCTCGGCGACTGCCGACTCGCCGTTCTCCTGATTTTCGATCACTTCGGTCAGGGTGCGCAGCTGCGTTGCAAGAGCGTGCAGCTCCGATCGCGAAAGCGTTCGAAGCCCTTTGATCAACCGCGTCTGTGCAGCGTGCGGAGCCCTTCGGAGTAGCGCGCGGCCAGTGGAAGTCAACGAGATCGAAAGCCGCCGCGCATCGCCGCGCGCGGGATGGCGCGTCACGAGGCGATGCTCGACGAGCCGGCTCACTACCATCGAGACAGAGCTCTGATGGGTATAAGTCCTTTCGGCGAGATCGTTGATCGACTGCGCCGGTCGCTCAGCCAGCTCGTGCAGGATGTAAAGCTGGGCGCTGCTGATTCCGAGCTTCTGCTCAGCGGCGCGACCCGAGATGCGCAGACTCTGTATGATCGAACGAATCGCGTCTACGACGTTTACGATGTCGGCGCTGGCGTCGCGGCCGATCGGGAATGTGCCCCGCGAGATTCGTGTGGCCATGGCAATAAGGGCTATAACATTTCAAGATATTGCATGTACCCCCGGAGTGGAACTGCGGGACAAGCGGCCCGAGTGGGCTAGCGGCCATGTCCAAGACTGACACCAACATACAGCGTTCGGCCTGGGGCGGGCTCGAAGAATTTGCCGCGCGCCGCGTTGACGCTGAGCGACGGTGAGTACGCGCGGTCGAAGAGGTTTTGAACGCCGGCGACGAGAGAAATCCACGGATTATCGAAGAGCCGCTGACTGCCGACGCGAAGATGAACCACCTCGTAGCCCGGCGCGCGCACAGTGTTCGCGTCGTCCACGAACGGCCCGGAAGCGACCTCGGCTTCCACGACAGCGAACGCCGCATTCGGCGACCATGTCGCGCTCGACTGCGCGCGGTGCACTGGAATGCCCGGAATCCGGTGGCCGTCGAGCACCACCGAATCCGTCACGTAGCGCGAGAAGCGAAAATCGGAATAGCCGTACGCGAGATTGAAAAGAAAAGGACCCGCTGTTGCCGTCATTCCAAGCTCTGCGCCACGCCGGCTCGTTCGTCCGGCATTGCGGAAATAGCGGCGTCCGCCGCTCAGCGGAATCTCATACGGAACAAGCTCGTCGCGTACATTCGTTGTGAAGACGGCGACGTCGTAGCTCAGCTTCGCGGCGCCGCTTCGCTTGAGCCCGACCTCGTACGTAGTCGAGCGCTGCGGTTTGAGATCCGGGTTGATTCCCGCGCTGCCGTCGGCATGGTTGCCGAGCTCCGTTGCGGTCGGCGTCTCGAATGCCGACGAGATGTTGGCGTACGCCGACTGATCGGGTGCGATCCTGGAAACCAGACCGACGAATGGAGTCACTGCGCTGAGCGTCCGGTCGCCGGAGTCGTCGGGATTGGTCGTGTTGATCAGCCGATCGCGAACCTCGAACCTGACCTTGTCGCCTCTCAGTCCACCGCTCAGCCGGAGACGGTCCGTGAGGCGCAATTCGTCGTTGAGGTATGCGCCTGCACTGTAGACGATCTCTCGCTGATGCAGAGTGACGGTCCCCAGCTCCGTACCGAGCGCCGGACATGTTTTCGTAACGGCAGAGGGCGCGGGGATGTCGTTGCAATTGGTGAAATTCCTGCGCAAATCGTTTTGCGATTGAAGATCGAGCCCTCCTGTCAGCTTGTTGGATCGCGCGAGCAGCGACGAGAAATGCGTTACGCGGCCGCTGGTGCCGTACGTCCGGCGTCCAACGTCCACGATCGCGAAGGTCAACGGATTGTAGAGTGACCGTCCGCCAGCGTACGCCGAAGCAGTGATCTCGTCGTGTTTCATCTGACGGTTGGCGGAAAGCCCGACCTGGAGCTGCTGAACCACCTTTCGCGCGGCCTTGTTCACCGACGGCTGATCGGCGAGGGCAAGGTCCGCGCGCATCTGGGCGATTGTCAGCGCCCCTGGGTTTTCGGCAAGGGGATTGTCCAATACGAGGACGTCTGCCGAATAGTCAGTGCTGCCGAGCATCGCCCCGACGCGGGCGAATGCGCTCGTCGCGCGCTGCCGCGCGTGCGCCCGAAAGCCATCACCCCGCGTCAGGGAAGCGTCCGCCTGGTAATACGCCGGACCGGATATCCCACCCCCCGCGACGGTGGAACGAGAAAAACCCTCGCTTCCAAGCCATTGCCGCACATTGCCTGCCAGTCTCTCGCGAGGCGGGGCAGCGGTTCGCAGATCGATCACGCCGCCTGACGCGTTGCCATACATCGCGGAGGCGGCTCCACGGATGACATCGATTCGCCCGACCGATTCGAGACTCAGGTAATCCACCGGAGTCTGGCCATCCGGCAGGGTCAACGGCATGCCGTCGCGGAGGACGCGAATCCCGCGAATGCCGAACGCCGATCGCGCGCCGAAGCCGCGAATCGAGATCCGCGGATCCTGCGAGGGATTGTTGCGATTGGCTGCGATGAGGCCGGGCACGAGTGACATCGATTCGTCGAGCGCGGTGTGCCGCTGGCCCGGCCGTGCGCTGTCCGGCGAGAGAATTGTCATCGCGAAGGGAGCGTCGAGCGGCGCCGTCCCCGCGCCCCGTGTCACGCTCACGATAACCGGATCGAGCGTCGTGCGTGTCGCGCGTGTCGAGTCCTGCCCACGTGTCGGCTGCGCGAGAATACTCGTCGCGATCAGGATCGCGCCCAGCGACAAACCGCGCTGTGTCTCGTTTCGTTGACGGGTCGTATATCGCTCCCAGTCAGGGCAGTCGCTTGAATCCATCGCCGCGAGTGAACAGCAGATTCGCTTTGTTGCCGCCGTAGGTCGCCTGGACAATGTTGATCTGATCGGCGTAAAGATCGAACAGTATTTTGTCGGCGACCTGAAATCCCGACGGACCTGGCGACGCAGTCACCTTGAAGCAGAGCCAGATCAAATCACCCACGCGTCTCCACCCGCACCATCCCAGCGGAATGGGGCGCCCGGCAGGATCGGTGAGGACGAGCGTTGCCCGTACGTATCCGAGGTACGGCGATTCCGTCCGGGTCGCGACACCCGACGCGCGCGCTCGCGCTTCCGCCGCTTTGGCGAAATCATCGGCGAATATCCTCACCGAGAGAAGAAGCTCGCGGCTCGCCGGATAGTGAACGATCTCGGC